>NZ_AUHR01000016.1 GCF_000423285.1 Laribacter hongkongensis DSM 14985 | reverse complement strand
CACCAGGCCACCAACGGGCGTGAAGCCTGGAACAAGCTCCAGGCCTTCGCCAGCCGGCCGTGGCAGAACGGTGAAACCCTGCACGACACACTGAAGCTGATCCTCGTCGATGCCGAGATGCCGGAAATGGACGGCTACGTGCTGACCCGCCACATCAAGAGCGACAAGCGCTTTGACGGCATTCCGGTCGTCATGCACTCGTCCCTGTCGTCCAATGCCAACCGTGCCATGGGTTCCTCTGTCGGTGTGGACGCCTATGTCGCCAAGTTTGAACCCACATTGCTGGCAGAAACCATGTTGCCGTTCTTGCAGCAATAAAGTCAGGAACCACCCCCATGCTTGATGAGGTCAACCCCAACCTGCGCTTTCTGGTCGTTGACGACTTTTCCACGATGCGGCGCATCCTGCGCAACCTGCTCAAGGAGCTGGGTTTCACCAATGTCGACGAAGCCGAAGACGGCCAGGTTGCCCTGCACAAGCTGCGCTCGCAACCGTACGAATTCGTCGTATCGGACTGGAACATGCCCAACATGACCGGCATCGAACTGCTGCGTGCGGTCCGTGCCGATGCCCAGTTGCGTCACCTGCCCTTCCTGATGATCACGGCCGAAGCCAAGCGTGAAAACATCATCGAAGCCGCGCAGGCCGGTGCCTCCGGTTACATCGTCAAGCCGTTCACGGCCGCAACGCTCGAAGAAAAACTCGCCAAGATTTTCCAGTCAACCAGCCGCCAGGCTGGCTGAACCAGCCCGTCCACCAGGGAGGTAACGTGCCCGATCATTTCTTGGAAAGTGGCGACTCACCGGATCTGGAAGCCCTGTTCGATCAAGTCGCCTCGTCCCGTCAAGCGCCCCCGGTCGCTGCACCACCGGTCGCGGACTCCGGCAACGGAGACAGCCCCGACCTCCAGGCCCTGTTTGATGAAGTGTCTGCCAGCTGCCAGCAGCAGCCGGTCGCAGCAGCCCCCCCTGCTGCGGTTCCGCCAGCCGCTCCCGGCCAGCTGACCGAAACCGGCGACTCGCCCGAGTTGCAGTCCCTGTTCGAGCAGGTGGCGGCCGACTACCACATTCCGCCTGAAGCCCTCGGCCAGATCACGGAGACCATCGGCCAGGCCGAACAGATGTATTCCCGTGTCGGCCAGCTGACGCGCAAGCTGCACGATGCCCTGCACGAGTTGGGCTATGACAAGTCGCTGGAGCGTGCCGCCAGCGCCATTCCCGATGCCAAGGACCGCCTGTCCTACATCGCCACCCTGACCGAGAACGCTGCCGAGCGGGCCCTGAATGCCACCGACCGCGCCCAGCCGCATGTCACGGCGCTGGAACAGCAGGCCGATGAGCTGGCCGGACAGTGGCAGCGGGCGGTCAACAACCAGCTCAGCGTGGACGAATTCCGTACGCTGGCCCTGCAGAGCCGCGACTATTTCACGCGGGTTCCGGCCCAGACCCAGAAAGTCTCGGCCGAGCTGATGGAAATCGTCATGGCGCAGGATTTTCAGGACCTCACCGGGCAGGTGATCAAGAAGATTGTCGAAATGGTGCAGCTCATGGAACATGATCTGCTGGATTTCCTGATGGACTATCAGGCCGACAGCCCGCCCGCACTGGCCTCCAGCCAATCGGGACATGGCCCGGTCGTCAGTCCGGACAAGCACACCGATGTCGTGACCGACCAGCAGCAAGTCGACGATTTGCTGGCCAGCCTTGGCTTCTAGGCCAAGCCTTGCCCCCTTTCCCTTATCGAGGATGTCATGAGCGATTTCGCCGGAATGGAAGAACTGCTTCAGGATTTTCTGACCGAATCGAGCGAGCTTCTGTCCGACGTCGACAACAAGCTGGTCGAGCTGGAAAAGTATCCGGAAGACAAAGGCCTGTTGAACGACATTTTTCGCGGATTCCACACCATCAAGGGCGGAGCCGGCTTTCTCAACGCCACCCCGCTGGTGACGCTGTGCCACCGGACCGAAAACCTGTTCGACAAGCTGCGCAACGGCGAGCTGAAGCTCAACAGCCATGTCATGGACGTGATCCTCGATGCCACCGGCGTGGTGCGGGACATGTTCGGTGACCTGGCCCAGTCGCGCATGCCGGCCCCCGCACCGCAGCATATCCTCGACAACCTGGATGCAGTCCTGTCTGGCCAGACCGCTCCGGTGGCGGCGGCACCAGCAGCGGCAGCCAGCCAGCCAGGGGAGCCTGATTGGCAGCAACTGTATCAGGCAGTTGTGGTGCCTGCAGACGCGGCAGCTCAGCTCACCTCCAAATCAGCTCCCTCTACGGCTGTTGCAGCTGCACCCGCCCCGGTACCCGCAGCGACTCCGGCTGCTTCGTCCCCCCCCCCGGCGCAGAGCCGGGATCGCAGCCCTGCCAGTAGCCCGCAAGAAGCGACCATACGCATAGACACCCAGCGGCTTGATCAGGTTCTGAACCTCTCCGGAGAAATCGGCCTGACCAAAAATCGCCTGACCACCATCCGTACGGAAATCATGCAGGGCAATCTGGGCGCCAATACCCTGCGTTCGCTGGATGAAGCCGTCAGCCAGCTGGACCTGCTGGTCGGTGACTTGCAGAACGCGGTGATGAAGACCCGCATGCAACCCATCGGCCGGCTGTTCCAGAAATACCCGCGACTGGCCCGCGACTTGGCCCGCCAGCTTGGCAAAGAAGTAGAACTGGTCTTGTCTGGTGAAGAAACCGAGCTCGACAAGACCATGATCGAGGACCTGAACGATCCGCTGGTGCACCTCGTGCGCAATGCCGTCGACCACGGTATCGAAACGCCCGAGGAACGTCTGGCTGCCGGCAAATCAGCACAAAGCATCGTGGAGTTGTCGGCCCAGCAGGTCGGTGACCATATCGTCATCGAAGTAGCCGACGACGGACGCGGCATGAATGCCGGCATGCTGCGCAAGAAAGCGCTGGAAAAAGGCCTGATCGACCTCGAGCAGGCCAACAGCATGGACGACAAGCAGGCACTGCACCTGATCTTTTTGCCGGGATTCACGACCAAAAGCGAGATTTCCAGCGTGTCCGGCCGGGGTGTCGGCATGGACGTGGTGCGGACCAACATCCAGAAGCTCAACGGCCGCATCGACATCCGCTCGGCCCCGAACGAAGGCACCAGGATCAGCATTTCGCTGCCGCTGACGCTGGCCATCCTGCCGGTACTGGTGGCCCGGGTCTGCGACCAGTCGTTTGCCATGCCGCTGGCAATGGTGCGGGAAATCATCCCGATCGCAGCGGACGCCATCCAGGAAGTATCAGGCCGTCCGACCATCGTGGTCCGGGACGAAGTCCTGCCGGTGCGCCGCCTGACCGAACTGCTGGGCTGGAAGTCGGACCGGGAACCGGGCTTCGGCATCCTGATGCAGCAGGCCGAAAAAACCTTCATCCTTGCGGTGGACACCTTTGTCGGACGGGAGGACGTGGTGATCAAGTCCTTGCAGAACGTATCGCTCAAGGGGGTGGCCGGAGCCACGCTTTCGGGTGACGGTGCCGTGGTACTGGTGCTCGACATGGACAGTCTGCTCAATACGGACAAGGCCCATGCCGCAGTCCACGGAGCCCTGACTCCGCTGCCGGCCTGAGCAGGAGCCCTGACTGGCTCAAAAAAAACCGGCGGGCGGTTGCGCCTGCCGGTTTTTTGGTTTCACGCTGACTCCGGTGCCGCCATTCCCCGAACCAATCAAAAGCTCAAGGCATCATGTTTATCAATGACTTGTGCGATCTGCTGCTTTCCGGAGCCTGACCCGGTTTTCCTTGGCTTGGCTCCCGTGCGGCACCTGGAAAACGGGCTTTCCGGCAAGCCATCATGGCGAAGGCCAAGCCCGGCTATTCCGCAGCCCGAGGATGACCAGCCGCCCCGGCTTGCCGGCGCACATCATCATCAAGCGCGATCCGGTAGGGCCTGATCAACCACGGTATTTGAAAAAGAGGGCTTCACGACGAAAGGCCGGAGGACAGAAACAGCCCCGGCCCCCTCCCCTACGGACTCCTGACCATGCACAAAAAGCCGGGCAGCTTGCTGCCCGGCTTTTTTCTCCTTCCACTCCGCCCGTGAAAACTAGTTCAGGTCAAAGCGGTCGGCATTCATCACCTTGACCCAGGCGGCCACGAAGTCCCGGACGAATTTTTCGCGATTGTCGTCCTGCGCATAGACTTCGGCATACGCCCGCAACACGGAGTTGGAGCCGAATACCAGGTCAACCCGGCTGGCCGTCCACTTGACCGTTCCGGTCCGGCGGTCACGGATTTCATAGAGATTGCTGCCGGCAGGTTGCCAGCTGAAAGCCATGTCGGTCAGGTTGACGAAGAAGTCGTTGCTCAGGACCCCCACCCGGTCAGTCAGCACGCCATGCTGCGTACCGCCATGGTTGGTGCCCAATACACGCATCCCGCCAACCAGCACCGTCATTTCGCAGGCCGTCAGGCGCATGAGCTGGGCCCGGTCGAGCAGCAGTTCTTCAGCACTGACCACGTAATCCTTCTTGAGCCAGTTGCGAAAGCCGTCTGCCAGCGGTTCCAGTACGTCAAACGAAGCTGCATCGGTCATTTCGTCCGTTGCATCCCCCCGGCCAGGCGAGAACGGTACATGAATGCTGATGCCGGCGGCAGCGGCGGCCTGCTCGATGCCGAGGCTGCCCCCCAGCACGATGACGTCCGCCACGCTGACGCCGCATTCGCGGGCAACGGTTTCGTACACGGCCAGCACCCTGGCAAGCCGTGCCGGCTCGTTGCCTTCCCAGTCCTTTTGCGGTGCCAGGCGGATGCGGGCACCGTTGGCGCCGCCGCGCTTGTCCGAGCCGCGGAAAGTACGGGCGCTGTCCCAGGCCGTGCTCACCATGTCACTGACGGAAAGACCGGCTGCGGCAATCTTCGCCTTGACGGCCGCCACGTCGTAATCCTTGCGGCCGGACGGAACGGGGTCTTGCCAGATCAGGTCTTCTGCCGGCACGTCCGGGCCGATGTAGCGTGCCTTCGGTCCCATGTCCCGGTGGGTGAGCTTGAACCAGGCCCGGGCGAACACTTCGGAAAAATACGCCTGGTCCTGGCGGAAACGGTCGGCAATCCGGCGGTATTCCGGGTCGAACTTCAGCGCCATGTCGGCATCGGTCATGATCGGCTTGCGACGGATCGAAGGGTCCTCGACATCCACCGGCATGTCTTCTTCGCGGATGCTGACGGGTTCCCACTGCCAGGCCCCGGCCGGTGACTTGTGCAGCCACCAGTCATGGTCCAGCAGCATGCTGAAGTAGCCGTTGTCCCAGCGGGCGGGATGAGTGGTCCACGCGCCTTCGATACCGCTGGTGACGGCATCGCGCCCGCAGCCGCGGGTGGTGTGGTTCATCCAGCCCAGTCCCTGCTCTTCCAGTCCGGCGCCTTCCGGTGCCGGCCCCAGGTTGGCGGCATTGCCGTTACCGTGGCATTTGCCGACCGTATGGCCACCGGCGGTCAGGGCCACGGTTTCTTCGTCATCCATGGCCATGCGGGCAAAGGTGATGCGCATGTCCCTGGCGGTCTTGAGCGGATCGGGCTGGCCGTCCACGCCTTCCGGGTTCACATAGATCAGCCCCATCATGACCGCAGCCAGCGGATTTTCCAGATCGCGCTCGCCGGAGTAACGGCTGCCTTCGCTGCCGCTCGGCGCCAGCCATTCTTTTTCGGAACCCCAGTAAGTGTCTTTTTCAGGATGCCAGATGTCCTCGCGGCCGAATCCGAATCCGAAGGTCTTGAGACCCATCGATTCGTAAGCCATGGTGCCGGCCAGGATGATCAGGTCGGCCCAGCTGATTTTGTTGCCGTATTTCTTTTTGACCGGCCACAGCAGGCGGCGGGCCTTGTCGAGATTGGCGTTGTCCGGCCAGGAATTGATCGGTGCAAAACGCTGGTTGCCGGTACCGCCGCCGCCCCGGCCGTCTGCGGTCCGGTAAGTACCGGCCGAGTGCCAGGCCATGCGGATCATCAGTCCGCCGTAGTGGCCCCAGTCGGCAGGCCACCAGTCCTGGCTGTCGGTCATCAAGGCCTTGAGATCAGCCTTGAGGGCTTCTACATCCAGCTTCCTGACTTCTTCCCGGTAGTTGAAACCTGCCCCCATCGGATTGGTCTTGCTGTCATGCTGGTGCAAGATGTCAAGGTTCAGGGCCTTGGGCCACCAATCCATGTTCGACATGCTTGCCGAGGTCAAGCCGCCATGCATGACCGGACATTTTCCCGCAACGTTCACGCCTTTGCTCTCCATCTGCTGCTCCCTGGGGTTCAAGTGGTTGAAGATCCAGCACCCTGCCGTCTCCCTGGCAAATCCTGCCCGGGCCGGCACTGGCAAAACTATAGTCCCCGTCCGCCCGTCCGGGGTTGACCCAATCCCCGTCAGTCCGACAAAAACAGCCATGCCTTGACCAAAAAATACCATTGTTACCGGGTAATCGCTGCCGGCCAGGCGCAAACCATCCCTCTTCGCAACACGCCGGCGCCAGCCGGGCCGAAGCAGTATCCAGCCAAAATCCGGGGATAGCGGCGACCTGCCCGCTCCCGGATCAACTACCCAGACCAAGGCACGAAGCCCTCACAGCCCCTGAGCCGGATGGCTTGCAAAATCCGGGAGAGAGTCTCCATGTCCCTGTTCATGCCCAGCCGCACCCACTGCCGACCCCCGGCATGCCGGCCACCAGGATTCAAACTGTTTTTACATTAATAATCAAAAAGATAAAATCAAGCGAACAACATGACACCTGCCGTTTCCTGACCATCTGCATCTGCAACAAGAAGCCTTGAGTACGGTACAGGAACAACCGGCAGCCTCCGTCGCGGCAGCTCCGGCACCCGGCGTGCGGGCTACTCGCCAGCCGGCATGGCACAGACCAACTGCAGCGGCCGCCCGTCCCTCCTGACGGCCGGCAACGCATGCCGGACGAGGCCGGACCGGCATGCACGGACTGAAGTGCCACCGGCGGCCACACCGCATCATGCTTCTTGCAAAAAACGCTCAATTACAGGATGCTCACGCCAACAAGGTCAATATGATTGCAATATGCGCATTGTGGGCAAGCGTCGCAACATCCATGTTTTTCTCGCTTGCCTGCTGGTGACAGGTGCGGTTTTCCTTTTCTTCACGGCCTTTCTCAAGTCGCCGTCCGCCCTTCCCGAAGATCCCCTCGCCACCACTCCTGCCTGGACTCGCGACGCCCTGATTCCGCTGCATCCGGCTGCCTTGCCGGAGGCAAACGACAAGACCCGCCTGGGCGAACGGCTCTTTTTCGACAAGCGCCTGTCCGGCAACAACACGATTGCCTGCGCCAGTTGTCACGACCCTGAACGTGGCGGCACGGATCGCCTGGCCGTTTCCTCGGGGGTGGACAACCGGCAGGGTAGCATCAATTCGCCGACCGTTTTCAATGCTTCGCTGCACTTTGCCCAGTTCTGGGACGGCCGTGCCGATACGCTGGAAGCGCAGGCCGTCGGCCCGATCCACAACCCGGTGGAAATGGCCTCCGGCTGGCCGGAAATCATCGACAGGCTGAGCACAGACCCGGCCTACCGGAGCGCACCGGAGCGCATTTGCCGGACTCTACCCAGAAGGCATCAGCGCGACGGCCATCCTTGATGCCATCGCCAGCTACGAGCGCACACTGCTGACGCCCAACAGCCGCTTTGACCGGTTTCTGGACGGCGATGAACGCATCCTGACACCGCTGGAACTCACCGGCTACCGCCGCTTTCTCGACTACGGCTGCGCCAGCTGCCATCAGGGTGTTGCCCTGGGAGGCAACATGTACCAGCGTTTCGGTGTCATGCAGGACTACTTCGCCGGCCGCCCGGTTTCTCCGTCGGACCTGGGCCGCTACAACGTCACCGGCAAGGAAGAAGACCGCCATGTGTTCAAGGTGCCCAGCCTGCGCAACATCGCTGTCACCGCCCCTTATTTCCATGACGCATCGGCCGGCACGCTGGAAGAAGCGGTTGCCGTCATGGGGAGCTACCAGCTTGGCCGTGAACTGGGCAGCGAGGACATCCGCAGCCTCAGCGCCTTTTTACGCACGATGACCGGAGAATGGCGCGGCAAGCGCCTGCAATGAGGAGACCATCATTCCGTTCCTGACCAGCTTCAGCAAACGGACCATGTCAGGCCTGGTGGCAGCTCTGGTTGCCGGACTGGCCGGACTTGGCAGCATCTACCTTCATACCGAGCGCGTCTCGCCCGAATCCCATTTGCTGTACACCCAGCACTTGCGCGGATTGCGTGAAACCGATGCCCTGATCGATGCCGAACTGCTGGCCAACCGCCTGGAACTTTCACGCAATTACGATGAGCTGACCCACCAGACAGCCAAGGCGCAGGCAGATGCCCGGCATGTCGGCACTCCGCCGGATTACCTGTCGGCAGCGGATACGCTCAGTCTCAGGGATGATGCCCGGGCGCTTCTGGCCACGGTGATGGCCAAAAGCGAGCTGATCGACCGGTTCAAGCGCGAAGATTCGGTCGCGCGCAACTCGCTGGCCTACTTTCCTGTTGCGGCCTCGCGCCTGATCGACCAGCCGCAGCCAGACTCCGGACAGGCCGGTCATGGCCTGATCAGCCGCTACATCCGCCTGGTACTGGCATTCTCGCGCCAGCCGGACGAACGTCATGCCGAAGAGCTGACGGCCATGCGTGCCGAGCTGGGCCGGATGCAGCTGCCGGCATCCATGCAGGGACGGCTGGACAACCTGCTTCTGCACGGCGACAAGATCATGGAAGTCCTGCCCCGCCTTGACCGGCTGACCAAAGAGATTCTGGCCCTGCCGACCCGCGGGCAGCTTGAGCACCTCAACCGCAATTACGGCACGGCCTACAGCAACGCACTGGTACTGGCCGGGCATTTCCGCAATCTGCTCTATACGCTGTCCATCCTCCTGGCGCTGTTCCTTGCCTGGACTTTTGCCAGCCTGCTGCGAACCCAGCGCTCGCTCAGGAAAACCCATGTGGAACTCTCGCAGCGTCTGGTGGCCCAGTCAGCAGCCGAAAAACAGCTCAAGCTGCATGCCACGGCATTCCGCAATGCCCATGACGGCATCACCCTGACTGATGCCAGAGGCAATATTCTTGACGTCAATCCGGCCTTCAGCCGCATTACCGGCTGGGAACGCAGTGAAGTCATCGGCCGCAATCCGCGCGTACTCAAGTCTGGCCGGCACGATGCCGCCTTTTACGAGTCCACGTGAAAAAGCATCCAGGAAACCGGCAACTGGTGCGGTGAAATCTGGAACCGCAACAAGTACAGCGAGGTTTATCCGGAGCTTCTGTCCATTTCCGCCGTACACGACGAAACCAGCGGACAGCTGACCAACTTTGTGGCGGTGTTTTCCGATATCCGGCGGCTCAAGTTCCAGGAGCACCAGTTGGCGCAGATGGCGTATTACGATCCGCTGACCGAGCTGCCAAACCGTACCCTGCTGGCCGACCGCTTTACCCGGGCCATTGCCTACACGCGGCGCAGCCAGAACCTGATGGCCATCTGCTACCTTGATCTGGACGGCTTCAAGCCCATCAATGACCGCTGGGGCGCAGCCAAGGACCGCAACCTGCGCCAACGGCTCGACCGGCTGGCCCGCATCCGTCAGGCACTCGAAAACGAAGAATTCCTGCTGTATTACCAGCCCAAGGTCGACATGCGGGCCGGGACGGTGATCGGTGCCGAAGCGCTGATCCGCTGGCAGCATCCGGAACGGGGCCTGCTGGCCCCGATCGAGTTTCTCCCCCTGATCGAGGGTGACGATCTGGTCAGGCGCCTTGGCAACTGGGTGATCGAGCGGGCGTTGTCGCAGCTGGAAACATGGCAGGCTGACGGCCTGAACCTGCAACTCAGCGTCAACATTGCCGGGCAGCACCTGCAATCTCCGGGCTTTGTCCAGGAGCTGAAAGAAGCCTTGCAGAGACATCCGGGAGTAGCCCAGCAGCTTGAACTGGAAGTGCTGGAAACGGTAGCGCTTGAGGATGTCGCCAAAACCTCACGCGTGATCGACGAGTGCAAGACGCTGGGGGTGCATTTTTCACTGGACGACTTCGGTACCGGCTATTCGTCCCTGACCTATCTCAAGCGGCTGCCGGCGGAAACCATCAAGATCGACCAGAGTTTCGTGCGAGACATCCTGCACGACTGCAACAACCTGGCGATTGTCTAGGGCGTCATCGGGCTGGCCAATGCGTTCCAGCGTACGGTGATTGCCGAAGGCGTGGAATCTGCCGAACATGGCAGGATTCTCCTGCAACTCAACTGCAACCTGGCCCAGGGCTATGGGATTGCCCGTCCGATGCCGGCTGCACAGTTTCCCGACTGGCTCAGGCACTGGAAAAACCCGGCGTTGTGGGCAGACATCCAGAACCTGTACTGGAAAGAAAGCGATTACCCGGTTTTTGCGGCAGAAGTCGAACACCGCAACTGGGTGGCTCAACTGGTCTATGCCGCCAATGAAGGCATCGCACTTCCGTCATGCATGCTGTCGGGCGAGAACCTGTGTGCCTTTGGCCAGTGGTACCACCATCAGGGGCAGGCACGCTATGGCGGCCTGCCGGCTTTTGCCGCCATTGAGGCACCGCATTGCCAGCTGCATGCCATGGCCGACCGGATTGACCACTTTTGGCGTAACGGTACCCCGGACAAAGGCAAGGCGCTCATTCCCGACATCCTGACAGTCCAGACCCGGATGCTGGAGGCCTTGCATGCACTGCAAATGGCCGTAGCAATGAAAAAACATGGTCCTTGATTGATAAAGCACATGGCTCCTGCCTTCGCATACCTCAGTCGGGTTTTCGCCGATCAGTAGCGGGAGGATGAAAAGCTTGTCCGGGCAGGAAGATTGCGAACGGCCCCGGCAGATTCAGCAAGGAGTTTCCGGACATGGTGACACCTGACCGGCAGCAAAAAAACAAGGCAGCCCCGAAAGGCTGCCTTGCATCATGACCACGGAAACCCGCAGTCTTTTGCTGTCTCTTAGAACAGGTGAGTCAGACCCACGGCGTAGGTAGTGCCCTTCAGTACGGTTTCACCCAGGTCATTGTCACCCGACTTCACGTAACCGGCTGCCACGTGAGCCATGGTGCGCTTGGACATCAGGTAGTTTAGGCCGAGCACGTACTGGTTGAAGTTGGTGCCGGCTTCGTCACCCACATTGGTGCTGTTCTTCCAGCCATGCTGGTACTGGAAGTGCGGCTGGAAAGCACCCATGGTATAGGCAACGTTCAGGCCCATGGCACGGGTCTTGAGGTTGTCGCCATCATTCCGGTTGATGCCGTCATTCTTGGTCTGCACATAGTTCAGGGCAACTAGGAGGTTGTTGGCATCGTAACCGACTTCAACGTAGTGCATCTTGTTCTTGTAGTCAGCCTCGGCACCACCCAGCAGAGTGGCATTTTTACCTTGAGTGTAAGAATACTGACCATAGAAACCAGCCATGGCGTAACGCAGGCCAAGCTCGTAAACACTTTCAGTCTGACCATTGGTCGTGCGGGCTTCACCAGCGGCCGAATACAGGGCACGAACCATGAAGCCGCCCATTTCCGGCGAGGTATAGGCAATGGCGTTGTTCAGGCGCGACTGGTAGGCAGCGGCGCTCATGATTCCGGTTGCCTCAACTTCGGTACTAGCAGGCCAAGACATAGCGTTCCAGCCAGCTTGCGATTTCCACGGATCCAAGTTCGAGTAGGCATTCTGGAAGTTGCTCAGGCGACCCAGTTGCACGGTACCGAAGTCACCGGTCAGGCCCACGAAGCTGTCGCGGGTTGCCCAAGTGTTGGAAGTATTCTTGTTGGTGCCATCAATACCGATGCTTTGCTCAACCTGCCAGATTGCCTTCAGACCGTTGCCCAGATCTTCGCTACCCTTGAAACCGATCTTGGAGTTGTAGTTTTCCACACCGGTCACGGAACCATTGGACTTGCCGTCGATGGTGGTCTTGGTGTTTTCCAGCGCAGCGCCTGCTTCGCCGTAGATCACGACATCGGCCATGGCGGCAGCCGGCAGGGCAGCAATTGCCAGAGCAATCAGTTTTTTCATGGTGCAATCCTCATGGGTAAAAAATCAGCAGGGCCAGTGCCCTGACATGTCATGCAATCTTGTTGCTGTGTGGTTTGCCACAGCGGTGAGGCCACTATAGCGAGCCAACCTCGCCAGACTGAAGCCACACCCGCTCCGGCATTGGCATGAAAAGACAAAAAAACGGACCCATTACGCCATATCATGCTGATTTCCATGAAATTTACTTGTCACATCGATGGTTGCAAAAAAACAACGATAGTGTTGTATTTTTTATACAAAAATACATTGCATTGCTGTTTTACAACACAAATATGCTTAAAAAATTAATTCAAAAAGAATGAAAAACAAAACAAAAATTCCACATGAATTCAAAAATCGCAGATATGCATTTTTAAATTCCAAACAAAACGCCAATGGAATTTTTGATGCAAAAAGAAAATGACCATTTTAATGCGTTGCAAGACCTGCCCATCAATATCGGGAAGATGAGCAGAAACAAGTCAGTCCCTGCATGCTTGCCAGACATGCAAACCACGAAAATGACAAAGGAGCCTGATGGCTCCTTCATGCGCAAAGCGATTTCCCCAATGAGGCCGAACAGCCTGGTCAGGAAAGCCGCACAAAACTGCGCCGGCATTTCCGGCACGCTGTCCGCTTTCCGGCGTACAACCGCGAAATCAGTGATGTGACTCAGAAGCGGGCGACCACCGGAGCATGGTCGCTCGGACGCTCCCAGCCACGCGGTACCTTGTCGATGTGACAAGCCTCCAGCGACGCCGCCAGCGGTGCCGACAGCAGCACGTGGTCGATCCGCAGCCCCTTGTCACGGCGGAACATGCCCTGCCGGTAGTCCCACCATGAATAATGTCCGTCTCCGTCATGCAGCTGGCGGAAGGCATCCACCAGACCGAGCTCTAGCAAATCATCAAATGCCTGCCGTTCCGGCACGGAACACAGCACCTTGCCGGCCCAGCTTTCCGGGTTGTAGACATCGCGGTCGTCCGGCGCGATGTTGAAGTCGCCGGTCAGCACCAGTTTCGGATGGCGTTCCCGCTCGGCCGCCAGATAGGCATGCAGGCGGGCAAACCACTCGAGCTTGTAGCGGTATTTGTCCGAGTCGACCGCTTCGCCGTTAACACAATACGCACACACCACCCGCACATCGTCGATGGTGGCGGCAATCACCCGTGCCTGCGGATCATCGTAGCCGGGCATGCCGGCCACCGGCTCCAGCGGCGCCAGCGGCGCGCGTACCAGGATGGCCACGCCGTTGTAGGTCTTCTGCCCCAGCCAGACGGCCCGGTAGCCGGCAGCCTCGATATCGGCCAGCGGGAACTTGTCCTGCTCGAGTTTCAGCTCTTGCAGGCACAGCACATCGACCGGATTGCTGCCCAGCCAGTCCAGCACCTGCGGCAGGCGCACTTTCAGCGAGTTGACGTTCCAGGTTGCCAGTTGCATGGCGAGTCCTTTCTGCAAATGCAAAAAACCGGCTGGCAGGGCCAGCCGGTCGGGTTCAGGCAAACAGCCCGGCTCAGGCCGCGCCGCCAGCCACGTCGGCCTTCTGGCGCAGACGCAGGCTGAGTTCCTTGAGCTGCTTCTCGTCCACCGCGTTCGGGGCATTGGTCAGCAGACACTGGGCACGCTGGGTCTTCGGGAAGGCAATCACGTCGCGGATCGAATCGGCACCGGCCATCAGGGTCACCAGACGGTCCAGACCGAAGGCCAAGCCGCCATGCGGCGGGGCACCGAACTTCAGGTTGTCGAGCAGGAAGCCGAACTTGTTCTGCTGTTCTTCCGGGCTGATCTTGAGGGCACCGAACACCTTTTCCTGCACGTCGGCACGGTGGATACGGATGGAACCGCCGCCGATTTCCCAGCCGTTGAGCACCATGTCGTAGGCGCGGGCAATGCAGGCACCCGGATCGGTCGCCATCAGGTCTTCGTGACCCGGCTTCGGCGAGGTGAACGGATGGTGGCAGGCAGTCCAGCGGTCGTCGTCTTCGTCGTATTCGAACATCGGGAAGTCAACCACCCACAGCGGACGCCATTCGCGCACGAAGTAGCCGCCGGCTTCGCCGTGTTCATGACCGATGCGGATGCGCAGCGCGCCGATGGCTTCGTTCACCACCTTGGCCTTGTCAGCACCGAAGAAAATGATGTCGCCGTTTTCGGCACCGGTACGCTCGACGATGGACTTGAGCACGCCTTCGGTCAGGTTCTTGACGATCGGCGACTGCAGGCCGCTGGTTTCGTCGGTAGTCAGCTTGGTGACATCGTTGACCTTGATGTAGGCGAGGCCCTTGGCACCGTAGATGCCGACAAACTGGGTGTACTCGTCGATTTCCTTGCGCGACAGCTTGGCACCGCCCGGCACGCGCAGGGCGACCACACGGCCGTTGGGCAGGTTGGCCGCGGCGTTGAACACCTTGAACGGCACGTCCTTCATGACGTCGGTCAGTTCGGCAAACTTGAGGCTGACGCGCAGGTCCGGCTTGTCCGAGCCGTAGTAGTGCATGGCGTCGGCGTAGGTCATGCGCGGGAAGTCGCCCAACTCGACGTCCATGGCGTCACGGAAGACCTGGCGGGCCATGCCTTCGGTGATGTCCATGATGTCATCCTCGTTCAGGAACGAGGTTTCCAGGTCGATCTGGGTGAATTCCGGCTGGCGGTCGGCGCGCAGGTCTTCGTCACGGAAGCACTTGACGATCTGGTAGTAGCGGTCGAAGCCGGCCACCATCAGGAGCTGCTTGAAGAGCTGCGGGCTTTGCGGCAGGGCAAAGAATTCGCCCGGATGCACGCGCGACGGCACGAGGTAGTCGCGGGCGCCTTCCGGGGTGGAGCGGGTCAGCATCGGGGTTTCGATGTCGATGAAACCCTGGGCATCGAGGTAGCGGCGCACGCCCATGGCCACCTGGTAGCGCAGGCGCAGGTTTTTCTGCATGGCCGGACGACGCAGGTCGATCACGCGGTTGGTCAGGCGCACGGTTTCCGACAGGTTCTCGTCGTCGATCTGGAAGGGCGGCGTGGCGGCGGCGTTGAGGATTTCGATCTCCTTGGCGAGGAGTTCGATCTCGCCGGAAATCATCTTGGCATTGGTGGTGCCTTCCGGACGGCGACGCACGCGGCCGGTGATCGACAGCACGAATTCGTTGCGGGCGCTGTCGGCGGTGGCAAAGGCTTCCGGGGTATCCGGGTCGATCACCACCTGTACCAGACCTTCACGGTCGCGCAGGTCGATGAAGATCACGCCGCCGTGGTCACGGCGACGGTGTACCCAGCCCTTGACCGTCACGGTCTGGTCGAGATAGCGGGTGTCAATGAGTCCGCAGTAGTCAGTACGCATGGAGATTGGCTTTCGAGATTCGCAATTAACGGTTTTTCTGTCCGGGCGTCACCACGCCCATGGAAATGATGTATTTGAGCGCGTCATCGACACTCATGTCGAGCTCGTGGGTATCGGACTTGCGCACCAGTATGAAGTAACCCGAAGTCGGGTTCGGCGTGGTGGGCACGTAGACACTCAGGTAGTCGTCCTCACCCAGGTGTTCGGCCACCCCGGCGCCGGGCGTGCCGGTCAGGAAGGCGATGGTCCACGCACCCTGGTGCGGAAACTGCACCAGCACCGCCTTGCGGAACGACTGGCCGGACCCCGACAACAGGGTGTCGCTGACCTGCTTGACACTGGTATAGATCGACTTCACCACCGGAATGCGCGACAGCAGCGCATCCCACATGGCCACAAGGCGCTGTCCGAGCATGTTGGCGGCCAGGGCACCGGTCCCCAAGATCACCGCCAGCGCGACCAGAACCCCGGCCCCCGGAACATGGAAGCCGAACAGCGACTCCGGCCGGATGCTTTCCGGCAGCAGGTAGAGCGTTTCGTCCATGGTGCCGATGATGATGTCGAGCACCCAGAACGTGATTGCCAGCGGCACCCAGATCAGGAGCCCGGTAACCAGATAGCCCTTCAAAGTCAGTTTGACGCGTTTCATGTCGTGGCCTTAGCCGCAGCCTCCGCAACCGCCGCCGTTGGCCTGGGCGGCCGGGCAACTGGCACCCTTGTTCTTGAAATCGGTCGCGTAATAGCCACCGCCCTTGAGACTGAACCCTCCGGTCGGGGACAACTGCTTGGCATAAGCGCCGCCACCGCAGTGCGGGCAGGCCGCGATCGGCGCGTCACTCATCTTTTGCAGATGTTCCTGTGCGTGGCCGCAATCCGTGCAGCGGTACTCGTAAATCGGCATGCATCCCTCCGGCAAAAATCCCTGCTTTGAACGATTACAGGTGACAAGATGCTGCAATGCAGCAAAAATGACAAAGTGAACCCGGACACTGCGGTTGTAACCGCAGTGTCCGCAAGGGTCTGAAAACAGAAAATTATAACGCAGCGTCAAGCCAGAAGCGAAAAGGCAAAGGAATTTGCGGTAACCGATCGTCATCGCAACCGTTTCGTCATAAAACCTCATGACAATCATGCGGATCACGTTGACGGCCATCCATTATGGAAAAACTTTCGAACACCCGTGCGGTTCAGGCACATCCGTCCCTTCGGCATGCCAGTCGCAACCGGAATCCGCTCACGCATGCACATCCGCTGCATCATGGCCCCCGTCCGTTCCGGTGCCATGGCCTCTCCGGGCGTTCGCCAGTCCTGCCAGCCATGCCGGAACAGCATCCGGTCATGTCTGCGCCCTCCTCGCCCCTGCTTCAGCCGGCCGCCCGCTGCCTGGCCAGATTCAACCATCTGCCGGCCGGTCAAGCCGGTTTCCGCCCCCCTCAATCCCTGGAGAGCGTCATATGACCCGCGACGAATGCGCCTTTGCCGACCTGATCGAACAAGCCGAACAATACGGCCCGATCACCATGTCGGTTGCCCACCCCTGCAGCCCGGAATCCCTGATGGGAGCCGTCGAATCGGCCGAGCACGGGCTGATCACCCCCATTCTGGTCGCGCCGCGAGCCAGGCTGGAGAAGCTCGCCGAGTCATGTGACATCGACCTGTCGCGCTATCGCATCGAAGATGTCGAGCACAGCCACGCAGCAGCCGAACGTGCCGTCGAACTGGTCCGCAACGGCGAAGCCCAGGCCCTGATGAAAGGCAGCCTGCATACCGATGAATTCATGAGTGCAGCGCTGGACCGCCACAAGGGCATCCGCACCGACCGCCGCATCAGCCACGTTTTCATCATGAAGGTGGAAAGCTACCCGCGTTACCTCTTCATCACCGATGCCGCCATCAACATCTCGCCCGACCTGAAAACCAAGGTCGACATCACCCAGAACGCCATCGACGCCGCCCGCATGCTCGGCATCGACACGCCGAAGGTCGCCATCCTGTCGGCCGTGGAAACCGTCAGCCCCAACATCCCGTCCACCATCGATGCCGCCGCCCTGTGCAAGATGGCTGATCGCGGCCAGATCCGTGGCGCCATCCTTGACGGCCCGCTGGCCTTCGACAACGCCATCTCCCATGCGGCTGCCGACACCAAGGGCATCCACTCGCAAGTGGCCGGCGAACCGGACATCCTGATTGTGCCGGACCTCGAATCCGGCAACATGCTGGCCAAACAGCTCTCTTACCTCGCCGCTGCCGCCTCGGCCGGCGTGGTGATGGGTGCACGCGTGCCGATCGTGCTGACCAGCCGTGCCGAAGATGCACAGGGCCGCCTGGCCTCGGCTGCCATCGCCAACGTACTGGGTCACAAGATGTCCCAGGGAGGCGTCAAATGAAGCGCATCCAGCTCGTCCTCAACGCAGGCTCCGCCACGCTGAAGTTCGAATGCTTTTCGCTGGAACACGCCGAGCCGGAAGCACTGGTCCGCGGCCTGATCGACGGCGTGGGCAAGGCCCAGGCCACCATCAAGCTCAAGACGCCGGCCGGCGAAACGCTGGTACAGCGCCCGCTGGCCGACTCGTCCCATGCCAGCGCCCTGCGTGCAGTGTTCGAACTGGCCCGCGAGCGCGACTGGGGGCTGGAAGCCGTCGTGCACCGGGTGGTGCACGGAGGCGCCCTGTTTGACGGACCGGTCGTGCTCGACGACGCCAAGATCGCCCGCCTGCGCGAACTGGCTCCGCTGGCACCGCTGCACCAGCCGGTGGCGCTGGCCGCCATCGAGGCCGTATCCGAAGTAGCGCCGGGCGTGGTGCAGATTGCCTGCTTCGACACCGCCTTCCACATTCCGCAAGACCCGCTGGCCACCCGCTTTGGCCTCGCCCGCCGCTGGCACGATGCCGGCGTGCGCCGCTACGGCTTTCATGGCCTGTCGTACGCCGCCATTGCCCGCAAGCTGCCGGGGGTGCTGGGAGCCGAAGAAGCCGAAAAACGCGTGGTGGTCATGCACCTTGGCAGCGGCTCCAGCGCCTGCGCCATCCACCGTCGCCAGAGCGTGGCGTCCAGCATGGGGTTCTCGGCCGTTGACGGCCTGATGATGGGCACCCGCCCGGGCAACCTGGACCCGGAAGTGATCCTGTACTGGATCGAGCACGAGCAGATGAGCCTTGCCGACATCCGTGCCGAAATCTACAAGCAGGGCGGCTTGCTGGGGGTATCCGGCGGCCTGTCGTCCGACATGCGCGAGCTGATCGACAATCCGCACCCGCATGCGCAGGAAGCCGTGGCACTGTTCTGCTACCGCGCCGCCCGCGAGATCGGCGCACTGGCGGTCCAGATGGGCGGCATCGACCATCTGGTATTCACGGCCGGCATCGGCGAGCGCTCGGCCCGGGTGCGTGCCCGCATCGTCGAACGGCTGGCATGGCTGGGCCTGAAGCTCGACCAGGAAGCCAACCAGCAGGACGAAGCCTGCATCAGCACGCCGGACAGCTCGCGCGGCGTGTGGGTGATCCGGACCGACGAGGAAGGCGAAATGGCCCGCCAGACCCGCCACCTGTTGCAGCAAAACCCGGCAGGCTGATGCAGCGCCAGCCATAATGCCAGCGCCGGCCGGCCACAGAGGTGGCGGCCGGCGCTGTCGTTTATCTTCTTCTTGCCTGGAATCCGAACACATGAATCCGGCCGACCGCCGTCCGCACCTGAAAGAAATCTGGCCCTTGATCCGCCCGTACTGGCGGGGTGATGAAAAACGCTGGGCATGGGGACTGTTGCTGGCCGTGGTCGTGCTCAACCTGGGACTGATCGGCATCCAGGTCCGGCTCAACCTGTGGAACAACACGTTCTACAACACGCTGCAGAATTACGATCAGGCCGGATTTTTCTCGGCGCTGCTGGAATTTGCCGCGCTGGCGGCCGGTTTCATCGTCATGGCGGTCTACAGCCTGTACCTGCAGCAGATGCTGCAGATCCGCTGGCGCCGCTGGCTGACCTTTCATCTCCTGGGCGACTGGCTGGGCGAACAGAGCTATTACCGCATCGGCCAGCTGCATCCTCCGGTCGACAACCCCGACCAGCGTCTGGCCGAGGACATCGACAGTTTCACCAACAATACGCTGGGACTGTCGCTGGGGCTGATGCGGGCGGTCGTGACCCTGTTTTCCTTTCTCGGCATCCTGTGGGGATTGTCCGGACATCTGGCGTTCAGCCTGGCTGGCTGGCAAATCGACATTCCCGGCTACATGGTGTGGGTGGCGCTCCTGTACGCCGTGATCGGCTCGTGGCTGACGGTAAAAATCGGCCGCCCGCTGGTCGGACTGAATTTCCGCCAGCAGCGTTTTGAGGCCGATTTCCGCTTCGGGCTGATCCGTGTGCGCGAAAACGCCGAGTCGATCGCCCTGTATCGCGGCGAAACGGCCGAACGGCTGGAACTTGACCGGCGCTTTGCCAGCCTGTTCACCAACTTCTATGCCCTGATGAAACGGCAAAAGCTCCTGACCTGGTTTACTGCGGCCTACGGACAGATCGCCATCGTGTTTCCGATCCTGGTGGCAGCACCGCGCTATTTCGCCAGGGAAATGCCGCTGGGCGGGCTCATGCAGACCGCCAGTGCCTTCGGCCAGGTACAGGAATCGCTGTCCTGGCTGGTGGATGCCTATCCGCGACTGGCGGACTGGAAGGCCACCGTGGACCGTCTACTGACCTTCCGTCACGGCGTAGAAGCTGCCCATGCCCTGCAACCGGTCGTTGCCGAGCCGTCCGCCGGCCAGTTGTCGGTGAGCCAGCTGGCCCTGCGCACGCCGGACCAGCGCCTTTTGCTGCGTGACATCGGTTTCCGGCTGGCGGAAGGCGACAGCCTGTGGCTGCGCGGGCCGTCCGGCTGCGGCAAATCCACCCTGCTCAAGACACTCGCCGGCATCTGGCCGCATGCCCGCGGCCACGTCATGCTGCCCGCAGGACGGCGGGTCCTGTTCCTGTCCCAGCGCCCCTATCTGCCCTTGGGCAGCCTGCGTGAAGCGTTCTATTACCCGGATGCCGTGCCAGCAGACGACGACGCCAGACTGAAAAGCGTCATGCAGGAAACCGGGCTGTTTCATCTGGCCGAACGGCTCGATAAAGTGGAACCGTGGTCACACATGTTAAGTCTGGGCGAACAACAGCGTGTCGCCTTGGCGCGCGTGCTGTTGCTGCAACCCGACATCCTGTTCCTTGATGAAGCAACCAGCGCCCTGGACGAAGCGATGGAAACGCATCTCTACGCCCTTGTTGGCAACGCCATGAAAAAAGGCATTCTGGTCAGTGTCGGCCACCGGCCGGGACTTGCCCCTCACCACCACCAGCAATTGAACCTGCAACAGTTCAGCCCGAAAATGACGGCTGCCGGGACATGAGTACTCCGGCAGCAATTGTCATGATTTCACCCAATCAAAATGGATACCCTGTTTCCTTGCTCATGCTAGGGTAATTACTGTTGCACCATCCAACGGGGCCCATGGATCATCATGTTCGTTCTCAACCGTACCCACCGCCATGCCGTTGACCACCTCAGCACTAAACTGAGTGAACTCGAACGGTCCCACCTGCAACTTGAACAGGAACTGTCCAGCGTCCGGACACATGCCCATGACCTGGAATGTGAACAGCGCCGCCACGATGCCGAGCGTGCCGACTGGCAGATGATCTACGCCAGCCTCGCCACCTTCGGCCAGACACTGGCCTCGACCCAGAGCAGCCTCGCCGCCGTCACTGCCACCGTGCACGCCTTCCGGCAGGAAATGATCGAGGACACGCGCCAGCGCGGCGACCGCCGCAATATCGCCGACCGCCTGCGCAACAGCCTGACCGAACTCTCCGGCATGTCACGCCACACAGCGTCCCAGGTACAGAGCCTCGACGAACACGCACGACGGATTGACGGCATCGTCGGACTCATCAAGGACATTGCCGACCAGACCAACCTGCTGGCCCTGAATGCCGCCATCGAGGCCGCCCGCGCCGGCGAACACGGACGCGGCTTTGCCGTGGTAGCCGACGAGGTACGCAAGCTGGCCGAGCGTACCAGCCAGGCCACCACCGAAATCTCCGGCCTGATCGGCACCATCCAGAACAACACAAGCGAAGCCTGTTCGCGCATCGGCTCGCTGGCACAACACACCGACGAGCTCGGGGAAAACATGCTGGGCAGCCTTGACGTCATGCTGCACCAGACCCAGCGCATGGAAACCCTCATCGCCGTCATGTCGCTGCGGGTGTTTGTCGAACTGGCCAAGATCGACCACCTGGCCTTCAAGTTCGAGGTCTACAAGACCTTCCTCGGCGTGTCGGACAAGGAGCCCTCAGCCTTTTCCAGCCACCAGACCTGCCGGCTGGGCAACTGGTACTACCAGGGTGACGGTGCCCAGTGCTGTGCCAGCCTCAAGGGCTATACCACCATGGAAAGACCGCACAGCGAAGTCCACCGCCACGGCAAACAGGCCGTGGAAGCCTTGCGCGCCGGCCAGCTGACCCACGGTGTGGACGCCCTGCAACTGATGGAATCCGCCAGCCAGGACGTCATCGCCTGCCTCGAAAGCATCGCACAGGACGGAGAAGCCAATCCGGCTGCCCTGTATGCCCTGATGCACGGCAACAGCTGACCGCCTTTCCACACGCCAGCCCCCGCGCGCTTTCGCCCGGGGGCATTTTCTTGCCTGACCCCACCGCCAGACTACTCCTTCCGGCCAATCCCAAGCGTTATATAGTCGTGTATATTACGCGACATGAATACACCCGACCTGCATGGCGAGCTGATCCTCAGCCACGGCTCCCGCAAGCTGGCCGATGCCCGCCAGATGCGCCTGCTGGCCGCTATCGACACCACCGGCTCGATCACCCGCGCAGCCCGCGAAGCCGGCATCAGCTACAAGTCTGCCTGGGACACGCTGGATGCCATGAACCACCTGAGCTCCACCCCTCTGGTCGCCCGCGCCACCGGCGGCAAGGGCGGCGGTGGCACCCGGCTCACCCAGGCCGGCCGTGACCTGCTGGCGGTCTACCACGCCATCGAGGCCGAGCAGCAACGCCTGCTCGCCACCCTCGCCCCGCACGTCGACGATGCGGCGGCCACCCTCAACCTGCTCTCCCGTCTGCGAACCATGCGTACCAGTGCCCGCAACCAGTTTCTCGGCCGTGTCAGCGCCATCCACACCGGCGCCGTCAACGACGAAATCACCCTGACCCTGCCCGGTGGCCAGAACATCGTGGCCATCGTCACCGCCGACAGCCGCCAGACGCTCGGACTGGAAACCGGTGGCGAAGCCGTCGCCCTGATCAAGGCCTCCTCGGTACTGATCGCCTGTGGCGACGGGCTGGCACTGTCGGCCCGCAACCAGCTCTGCGGGCAGATTGCCGACATCCGCAGCGGCGCCGTCAACGACGAAATCATCCTGGAACTGGCCGGCGGCACCCGGCTGGTCGCCGTCATCACCTGCGAGAGCACCCGCAGGCTGGGGCTGGCCACCGGCATGACGGTGACCGCCGCCTTCAAGGCATCCCATGTCATCCTGGCCGTCCCGGCCTGACCCTAACCGCGGAGGTTGTGTATGTTGCGTAAAGTCCTGTTTGCCTGCCTGTTCAGCCTGCTGGCCCTGCCCGCAGGAGCGGCCCCTGCCACGCCCCTGACGGTCGCCGTGGCGGCCAACGTGCAGTACGCCTTTGACGATCTGGCCCAGGCCTTCACCCGGGAAACCGGCACACCGGTCAAACCGGTATTCAACTCGTCCGGCAAATTCACGGCACAGATCCAGAATGGCGCCCCGTTTGACGTTTTCCTGTCGGCCGACACCCACTATCCGCAGCATCTGGCGGATCAGGGACTGGCTGCCAGCGCGCCGGTCGTCTACGCCAGGGGCCAGCTGGTGCTGTGGACCCTGTCGCCCGCCCTGCAACTGGACGACTGGCAGGCTGCACTCAAGAACAGTACCGGCAAGATCGCCGTCGCCAACCCCAAGCTGGCCCCTTATGGCCGTGAAGCCATGCGGGTGCTGGAGCAGCAAAACCTCGCCGGGCCGCTGACCCCGCGACTGGTCTTCGGCGAAAGCATCTCGCAGACCAACCAGTACATCTACTCGCAGGCTGCCGAGCTGGGCTTTACCGCCAAATCGGTAGTGGTATCGCCGGAAATGCGCGGCAAGGGCCGCTGGCTGGCGATTCCACCGGCCCTTTACCAGCCGATCGAGCAGGCCATGATCGTGACCCGCCACGGCGCCGCCAGCCAGCCCGAAGCCAGCCGGCGTTTTGCCGAATTCATGCGCGGACCGCAGGCTCGCCGCATCCTCGAAGCGCACGGCTACCTCGTGCCATGAGTGCCCTGCCCGTCACGCTGCTGGCCTGCGAGCGCGAAGACAGCCTGGCCTTGCTGACGGTCGTCCTGCCCGATGGCCAGCAACTGTCGGCCCTCTCGACCACGGCAGTCGCCACCGAACCGGGCACGCCGCTGCTGGCCCGGGTCAAGGCCGCCGAAATCGCCCTCGCCCGCCCGCCGCTGGGCGCCATCAGCCTGCGCAACCGCATTGCCAGCCGGGTGACAGCCATCGAGGCAGGACGCCTGCTGGCGCGGGTGCGGCTGGCCGGTGACGGCTTTGACCTCGCCGCACTGATTACCCGGGCTGCCGTCGAAGAACTGGCCCTCAGGGAAGGAGACAACGTACTTGCCCTGATCAAGGCCAACGACCTCGCCCTGTTCACTGCCGAAAGCCCTGATGACGCTGCTTGAACTTGACTGGACGCCGCTGTGGCTGACCTTCCGGCTGGCCGCCCTGACCACGGCCATCCTGCTGGTCATCGGCCTGCCGCTGGCCGCCTGGCTGGCACGCACCACCAGCCCGCTGCGGCCGCTGGCCGAAACGCTGGTCAGCATGCCGCTGGTGCTGCCGCCTTCGGTACTGGGGTTTTACCTGCTGCTGGCCTTCAGCCCGCAATCGTGGCTGGGCCGCTGGCTGATCGACACCTTCAGCCTGAAGCTGGTGTTCACTTTTGAAGGACTGGTGCTGGGATCAGTGCTGTTCAGCCTGCCCTTCATGGTACAGCCGCTGCAATCTGCCCTGGCCAACCTGCCGCCCTGCCTGCGCGAAGCGGCGTGGACGCTCGGTCATTCGCGCCTGCAAACCCTGTTGCGGTTCGAGCTTCCCAACATCAAGCGCGCCCTGCTGGCCGGACTGGTACTGACCTTTGCCCATACGGTGGGGGAATTCGGCGTGGTCCTGATGATCGGCGGCAACATTCCGGGCGTGACCAAGGTGGCGTCGATCGCCATCTACGACGAGGTGGAAGGGCTGAACTACGCCGCAGCCAACCTCTACGCCGGCGTGCTGTTCGTGCTGTCGTTTGCCATCGTGCTGACCGTGTATCTCGTCAACCGCCGCGGAGTCCGTGCCCTGTGATCGAAATCGACCTCGCCAGACAGCTGGACACCGCCCACGGCCCGCTGACACTCAAGGTGACGGCCAGCCTGACGCCCGGCGACCGCATCGCCCTTTTCGGTGCCTCCGGTGCCGGCAAGACCACCCTGTTGCGCATGCTGGCCGGGCTGACCCGGCCGGACAGCGGCCGGCTGGTGGTCAACGGCACGGTCTGGTTCGACAGTGCCCGCGGCATTCATGTTCCCCCGCAGCAACGGCAGATCGGAATGGTATTCCAGGACTACGCGCTGTTTCCGCACCTGTCGGTCCGTGGCAACCTCGCGGCCGCGCAGCCGGTCCGTAATCCGGTACGCATTGACGAGCTGCTGGAACTCACCGGACTGGCCGCCCTGGCCGAGCGTCGTCCTGACACGCTGTCGGGCGGCCAGCGCCAGCGGGTGGCCCTGGCCCGGGCACTGGCCCGCGAACCGCAACTCCTGCTGCTGGACGAAGCCCTGTCGGCACTCGATGCCGACCTGCGTCACCGGCTGCAGGACGAACTGCTGGCACTGCATGCGCGCTTTGCCCCGACCTTGCTGCTGGTCAGCCACGATCTGGCCGAAGTGTTCCGGCTTGCCCGCCGGGTCATCCGTCTGGAAGCCGGGCAGGTCACCGGCGACGGCAGCCCTGAATCGCTGTTTCTCGGACAGGGAGGCAGTGGACGCCTGCAACTGGCAGCAGAAGTGCTGGCCGTGCGGCGCATGGGCGTGCTCGACGTGGCCAGCCTGCTCGCCGGAGGGCAGGTGATGGATGTGGTGCTGGACCCGGACGAGGCGGCACAGGTACGTCCAGGCGACCGGGTGACGCTGGCCGCCCAGGGCTTCAGTCCGCTGGTGATGCGCCAGCCGGACACTGGCACGCACTGAGCGGCATTCACCCCGTATCGACCGCGCCGCTCCTGACGAGCGCAGCACTTGCAGGTGACATGACCACCGCAATGCCGGATTCCGTTCATGGCATCCACGCAGGCCTGCACCAGGAACAGGCCGGCAGGAGGCGGAGGATGAGCATCGGCGCAACGGCCACTGGCAATCTGCATACCCGCAAGCCATCCGGAAAGCCACCGGTTCTGCGCCTGTGTTTGCGCGGAATGGAGCCAGAAAACCATTGGCCAAAGCCGCAGCTCAAGCACCCGCCCTCTTGATGCCAACCGGCTGCGCAGCCGGTTTTTCCTGGACAACCTTCATTTGATCGTCATTCATGACTCCATGAATTCATCCGGTGCAATGTCCCTTTACCGGCTTTGTCCCTTCACGGCAAAGCATGACTCATGAAGATCCTGGAATGGCCGCAGACAGCGTGGGTTCTGTTCCGAATCCGTCATGCTCAAGCAACCAGAGCAGTAACCGCCGCCAAGCCATGCAGGATCTGGCATCTGCCCTCAAAAGCGGCGACGTGTCCCAGGTACCGGCGGCCTACGACACGCCAGGTAATGTCAGTTCCGACAGCCCGCTGGCCAGGATTGGTGTCGCCCTCAAGAGCGGGGACATCAAGAGCGCGCAGGCAGACATGGAAGCCATGCAGAAAAGCCACAAGGGACATCGCCATGCCCAGAACGCGGCGCCTGCCACGGCCAGCACCAGTGCGCCGGCGAATGTCACGTCAACGCCAGGCTCCGTCATCCATGAGACAGCCTGAAACCTGCCCCGGTGGAGTCCGTGCACACGCGGATTTCACCGTTAAAGCCAGTACGGACCGTCAGTCCCGGACACGTTGCGGCTTGCACATTCCACCCGGACCAGGCCAGTACCGTCACGACAGCCCCGATCCGGCCCCGGTTTTTCCCGGTCCATGCCACCGGAACCAGCAAACCTCCGGAGCAGGAATGCGCTCTCCGGGCTGGCATGCCATCATTCCGGCCTTCCTGTCCTTGCCTGTAGCCGATGCATTACATCCTCACCAGTGCCTGCCTCCTGGGCCAGCCGGTCCGCTATGACGGCAAAGCCCTGCCGGTCGGCCATCCCCTGTGGCAACAATGGCAGGCCGAAGGGCGACTGCTGGCCTTTTGCCCTGAATGCGCCGGTGGCCTGCCCACACCCCGGGCGCCGGCCGAAATCATCGCTGGCGATGGAGCCGCCGTGCTTGATGGCCTGGCCCGCGTGGTCGACAAGTCAGGGCAGGATGTCACTGAAGCCTTTGTCGCCGGTGCCATGGCCGCATTGCATCTGGCGCAATCCCGCCACTGCCGGCTGGCCGTGCTGACGGACAAAAGCCCTTCGTGCGGCAGCCTGCGCATCTACGATGGCGGGTTTTCCGGCCGGCTACTGGCGGGCAGTGGCGTGACGGCGGCCCTGCTGCGCCGGAACGGAATCATGGTGTTTGCACAGGACGAGCTGGAGGCCGTGGCCAAAAAACTGGCGGCCCTTGAGGCCGCCATGTCCGGTCAACGGTAAAGGATGACTTCCATCACCATCTTGCTGCCCAGATAGGCCAGGAACAGGAACACCATGCCGGCCAGCGTCCAGCGCGCCGCCAGCCGGCCGCGCCAGCCCCAGCGCCAGTGGCCGAACAGCAGGAGCGCAAACACGCCCCACGACACGAACGAAAACACGCTCTTGTGCGTCAGTGCAAACGGACGGCCGAAAATGGCTTCGGAAAACGCCGTGCCGGTGACGACAGTGACGGTCAGCAGGGCCAGTGCTACCCCCAGGGTCTGGAACAGCAGGTTTTCCAGTTTCAGCAGAGGAGGCAGCTTGACCGGCAGCCGCTTGAGGTTGCGGGCATGCAAACGCTTTTCGATGACCAGCATCAGCCCGGCCATCATGGCGGCCAGCAGGAACAGGCTGTAGCCCATCAGCGACACGATGATGTGCAGCGCCAGCGCCGGCGAGGCGGTCAGACCGTGGGTATAACTGGCCGGCAGCACCAGGGCTGCGGCACAACCCATGGCGCCCATCAGCATCAGCGGCCATTGCAGGCCTTCGAGCCGGTAACACCAGCGGATGGCCCAGTGCAGGCCGATGGTCAGCCATGCAACCAGACTGACTGCCTCGCCCACGCCCATGTTGAGCAGCCCGATGCCGGGCAGCGCCAGCGCCAGACCGTGCAAGGCCAGCACACCACCCACCACGCCCTGTTCGCGCAAGGGATGATCGGCAAACGGCGGGACATAGCCGCGCCAGAGCGCACCAAAACGCCACGCCAGAACCAGATAGGCAATCAGGGCTACAGCACCGGGCAAGGAGAGGATCAGGGGCATCGTCGTCGATGATAGGAAGGACGGGCGGCGGCTTTTGCCACCGGCTCATGTAAAATGCGGTTTTTCGTGACAGTCTACCCGATTCGCCGCCCGTCAGACACACTGCGGCGCCAAGGATTTGCCCCATGTTCGACACCCTGAGCAACCGCCTCTCCGGCGTCATCAAAACCCTCAAGGGCCATGCCCGCCTGACCGAGGACAACATCAAGGACGCCATGCGCGAAGTGCGCATGGCCCTGCTGGAAGCCGACGTTGCCCTGCCGGTCGTCAAAGCCTTCGTCAACCAGGTGCGTGAACGCGCCATGGGCCAGGAGGTCATGGGCAGCCTGACTCCGGGCCAGGCCGTGGTCGGCGTGGTGCACGAAGAGCTGGTCAAGCTGATGGGCGAGCAGAACGACTCGCTCAACCTCGCTGCCGTGCCACCGGCCATCGTGCTGATGGCCGGCCTGCAGGGCGCGGGCAAGACCACCACTACCGGCAAGCTGGCCAAGCTGCTGAAAGAAAAGAGCAAGAAAAAAGTCCTGCTCGTCTCCACCGACGTTTACCGCCCCGCCGCCATCGAGCAGCTGAAACTGCTAGCAGGCCAGGTAGAAGTCGAATGGTTCCCGTCCAGCGTCGGCCAGTTGCCGGTCGACATCGCCCGTGCTGCCGTCGACCACGCCAAACGCCACTACTTTGACGTGCTGATCGTCGATACCGCCGGTCGTCTGGCCATCGACGAAGCGATGATGAACGAGATCAAGGCCGTCCACGCCGCGATCAACCCGGTCGAAACCCTGTTCGTGGTCGACGCCATGCAGGGCCAGGATGCCGTCAACACCGCCCAGGCGTTCAACGAAGCCCTGCCGCTGACCGGCGTGGTGCTGACCAAGCTTGACGGTGACGCCCGCGGCGGTGCCGCCCTGTCGGTACGCAACGTCACCGGCAAGCCGATCAAGTTCATCGGCGTCGGCGAAAAGCTCACCGGGCTGGAGCCGTTCCACCCCGACCGCATGGCCAGCCGGATCCTCGGCATGGGCGACGTGCTGAGCCTGATCGAAGATGTGCAGAAAGGCATCGACGAACAAGAAGCCGCCGCCATGGCCAAGAAACTGAAGTCCGGCAAGGGCTTTGATCTTGAGGACTTCAAGTCGCAGATCCAGCAGATGCGCAAGATGGGCGGCATGGCCAGCCTGATGGAAAAGATGCCTGGCCAGATCGGCCAGATGGCCAAAGGCGTGGACGGTGCCGTCGCCGACAAGGCCGTTACCCGGCTGGAAGGCATCATCAACTCCATGACCCCGGCCGAACGCCGCAAGCCCGAGCTCCTCAAGGCCAGCCGCAAGCGCCGCATCGCGGCCGGTGCCGGCGTTACCGTGCAGGAAGTCAACCGCCTGCTCAAGCAGTTCGAGGACATGCAGAAAATGATGAAGCAGTTCTCCAAGGGCGGCATGTCGAAGCTGATGCGCGGCATGAAGGGCATGCTGCCCGGCATGTGATCCCGGGGCCGCACCCGCCGGTGCGGCCAGCCGGAACCCCGATTTTACTGAGCCAAGGTGATGTGAATGTACGACGTGGCCGTCCTGACTGAATCCCGCTATCTCGCCGCCAACGAAACAGACTGGTATACCCGCCAGGTGCATGCCGAAGACGGACTGGTCATGCAGGCGCTCGAGCGTCAGGGGCTGCGGGTCATCCGCCGCGACTGGGCCGATCCGGCCCACGGCTGGCAAGACACCCGTTCGGTGCTGTTCCGCACCACCTGGGACTACTTTCACCGCTTCGGCGAATTTTCACCGTGGCTTGACCAGGTCAGCCGCAACGCCCGCCTTTTCAACGAAGCCGCGCTGATCCGCTGGAATCTCGACAAGCACTACCTCGGCGACCTGGCCCGTGCCGGCGTCAATGTGGTGTCCACTGCCTATGTCGAACGCGGCGACCCGCGCAGCCTCGCGCACGTGGTGGCCGAAACCGGCTGGGACGAGCTGATCCTCAAGCCCGCCATCAGCGGCGCTGCCCGCCATACCTACCGTTTCAGTGCCGACGAGGCCGCCGTGCACGAATGCACCTTCGGTGAACTGGTCGAACAGGAAGCCATGATGCTGCAACCCTTCCAGCACCAGGTGCTGGAACAGGGCGAAACCTCGCTGATGGTGCTGGACGGCCGCGTCACCCACGCCATCCGCAAGACACCGAAGTCCGGTGATTTCCGCGTGCAGGACGACTGGGGCGGTACGGTGCACCCGCACGTACCCAGCGCCGAAGAAACCGCCTTTGCCGAGGCTGCTGTCCGGTCCGTGCCGTTTGACGTGCTGTATGCCCGGGTCGACGCCATCCGCGACAACAGCGGCCGGCTCGCGATCATGGAACTCGAAATGATCGAGCCCGAACTCTTTTTCCGTTTTGCCCCCGCCGCTGCCGACGTACTGGCGGCGGGCCTGGCACGCCGGCTCGACAAGGCCGGCTGACCGCATGACCACCCGGGACCGGCATCCAGCATGCCCGCCCTTTCCCCAACCTGCCGGCCTTGTGGCCGGCCTTCAAGTCAGACCGATATCATGATGCTCAATGCCCTGACCGCCCTGTCTCCGATCGATGGCCGATACGCTGCCGCCGCCGAACCGCTGCGCGCCATCTTCAGCGAATACGGCCTGATGAAATGCCGGGTCAAGGTCGAACTCGAATGGCTCAAGACCTTGGCTGCCGAACCGCTGATCGCGGAAATCGCACCGTTCTCCGACGCTACCATCGAAGAAATCAACGCCCTGATCACCGGCTTCTCGGTCGAGCAGGCCGAAGCCGTCAAGGCCATCGAAGCGCGTACCAACCACGACGTGAAGGCCATCGAGTACTGGCTGAAGGAAACCCTGTCGGGCAATCCTGAAATCATGGCCGCCAGCGAGTTCATCCACTTTGCCTGCACCTCCGAAGACATCAACAACCTGTCGCACGCCCTGATGCTCAAGGCCGCCCGCGACGAGGTGCTGCTGCCGGTGCTCGACGACATCATCGGCAAGCTGACCGAGATGGCCCACCACCTGGCCGCCCAGCCGATGATGAGCCGTACCCACGGCCAGCCGGCCACGCCGACCACCATGGGCAAGGAAATCGCCAACGTGGTCTACCGCCTCAAGCGCCAGCGCGAGCAGATCGCCGCGCAGGACATGCTGGGCAAGATCAACGGCGCCGTGGGCAACTTCAACGCCCACCTGACCGCCTACCCGGAAGTGGCGTGGGAGGGTCTGGCCAAGCGTTTCGTCGAAAGCCTCGGCCTTGCCTACAACCCGTACACCATCCAGATCGAGCCGCACGACTACATGGCCGAACTGTTCCAGGCCATGATGCGGGTCAACACCATCCTGATCGACCTCGACCGCGATGTATGGGGCTACATTTCGCTCGGCTACTTCAAGCAGCGCGTGGTGGCCGGTGAAGTCGGCAGCTCGACCATGCCGCACAAGGTCAATCCGATCGACTTTGAAAACTCCGAAGGCAACTTCGGCATTGCCAACGCCCTGCTGGCCCATCTGGCCGAAAAACTGCCGGTCAGCCGCTGGCAGCGCGACCTGACCGACTCCACGGTCCTGCGCAACATGGGTGTCGCCTTCGGCTACAGCCAGCTGGGCTACAAGTCCCTGATGCGCGGCCTGAACAAGCTGGAAATCAACCCGGCGGCACTGGAGCAAGACCTTGATGCCAACTGGGCCCTGCTGGCCGAGCCGATCCAGACCGTGATGCGCCGCTACGCCATCGAAAACCCGTACGAACAGCTCAAGGAGCTGACCCGCGGCAAGGACGGCATCTCGCGCGCCACGCTGGCGGTATTCATCGAGCAGCTGGCCATTCCGGCCGAAGAAAAAACCCGCCTGCTGGCGCTGTCGCCGGCCAGCTATCTGGGCAAGGCAGAAGAACTGGCCAAGCGCATCTGACGCGCCCTGTTTCCGGCCTGACCAACGGCATCCTGCGGGATGCCGTTTTTTCATGACCGGCTGCTATGTTCAGACAAGGCGCGTTCTTTCAAGGAGAGCATCATGCCGCTTCGCCCCACCCTACTGGCTCTGGCCGCCCTGCTGTGTTCACCTTTCGTACTGGCCGCAGTCAACGTCAATACGGCCAGTCGTGCCGAGCTGGAATCCTTGCCTGAAATCGGCCCGGTCAAGGCACAGGCCATCCTCGACTGGCGCCAGCAGCATGGTCCGTTCAAGTCGGTGGACGATCTCAGGAATGTGCCGGGCATTGGCGACAAGACACTGGCCACCATCCGCAAGGATGTCGCCACCAGCGGTCCGACCAGCCTGCCCGCCCATGCAGCCAAGCCGGCTCCGACCGGCAAACCTGCCACGCCTTATTCAAAACCGGCAGTGGCACCGGCCCAGCCAGCCAAGCCGGTACCGCCTCCGCCAGCCACTGCGGCCAAACCCGCCACAGGATTGCCGGGCATGGCCGCTCCGCCCGCTCCCGCCAAGCCGGCTCCGGCCAAAAAACCCGCAACGGCCATGCCGGGCAGCGGCTACTGAGCCCTCTCGCTCCCACCTGGAAAACCAACGCCCCGCCAGTCTGGCGGGGCGTTTTGTCGTGCTTCAGGGACATACCGGCAGCATCCTGCCGATACCCTGGCCGGTAGTCAGGTCCTTATTTCACCAGCTTCAGGCGCTTGACATCGATTTCGGTCGACCATGCATCCTTGTCCACCTCACCGCTGATTTCGACCGTATCCTGCGGGCTGACGGTCTGGCCAGCCCAGACCTTGTGGTCGATTTCCACCTCAACGGTACCGCTGGCATCCTGGAATTCGTAATGATCGCTGCGGATATGCTTGGTGATTTTACCCTTGAGCTCAACGCGAGTATCGTCAGCCATCTCCTTGGCCTTGGCGACAGTGGTCAGGGTCGGCATGTTGCCGGTATAACCGCCGCCAGTCGCTGCCGGCCGGGTTTCGGTGAAGCCGCCACCGGCAGCCGGAGCTGCAAAGGCAGCCGAGCTCAGGCACAGGGTCAGCAGGGCAGCAAGCGAAGTCAGTTTACGCATGATGAAGTCTCCCGGAGTAAGTCCAACGGCCAACCGCCGTTGTGTCTGTTAACGATATGACACACCTTAGACTGTGGCATTTAATTTTTTCTTAGTCTGATTTAACGCAACAAAAAGACAGGAATTGGCACAAATGAAAGTAGGCTATATCGGTTTGGGGATCATGGGACGCCCCTGTGCGGAAAACCTCCTCAAGGCCGGACTGGAACTGGTCGTCTGGGCCCGCCGCCCGGAAAGCTGCACACCGTTACTGGCTGCCGGCGCCACACTGGCTACCAGCCCGGCGGACCTGGCCCGGCAGGTGGATGTGGTGGTCACCAACGTTTCCGATACCCCTGATGTCGAAGCCGTGGTCACGGGCGAGGATGGCGTACTGACCGGTGCCCGTCCGGGGCTGATCGTCATCGACATGTCGACCATCTCGCCGCTCGGTGCACGCGCCATAGCGGCAAGCTGCGAGGCAAAGGGGGTATTTTTCCTGGACTCACCGGTTTCCGGCGGCGAAGTCGGTGCCATTGCCGGTACGCTGTCGTTCATGGTCGGGGGTGATGCAGGGGCATTCGAACGGGCGCAGCCGGTTTACCGGGCCATGGGCAAGAACATCGTGCGCATCGGTGACAGCGGCGCCGGCAGCGTGGCCAAATCCTGCAACCAGATCGTGGTGGCCCTGAACGTGCAGGCCGTGGCCGAAGCCTTCAAGCTGGCCAGCGCCTGCGGTGTCGACAAGGCACGGGTCCGCGAAGCCCTGTTGGGCGGTTTTGCCGCCAGCCGCGTGCTGGAGCTGCATGGCCAGCGCATGATTGATGACAACTACGCACCGGGATTCAAGGCACGGCTGCACAACAAGGACATGGGCATCGTCAATGCCACCGCAGCGGCGCTGGAGACCAGCTTGCCCGCTACCCGCGAGGTCAGCACCCTGATTGCCCGGCTAGTGGAGTCCGGAGAGGGCGAGCTGGATTCATCCGCCATTGCCCGCCTGATTGCCGCTGCCTGACACCCGTCGGTCGAAGCACAATCCGCTCGTGATGCCGGCACGCAGCCGGCATCACGATGCAGACCGTTTGATCATCTCTTTCAGCAAGTGCATCGCCTGCCGGCAGGCTTGACCGGCCATGCTCATCATCACGAACGGCAAACGGGTGTATGGGGGTATCAAGACGCGCTCTTGCAGCATGCTCCCCGAAGTCCCCCAAAACAGCAAAGACAGCAATGCACGTCCGGCCTTGAAGATAGCCTCTGCCACAGCCGGTTCGACCGGATTGCCGGCTGTTTCCTACAGCAGGATGGCAGCCACGACCCGCCGGCCTTCCGAGACCAGGATATTGAACGTGCGGCAAGCAGCGGGGGTATCCATCACCTCGACACCGATCTGGCGCGACAGGACCGGCACCGTTATCCGCGGATGCGGGAAACGCAGGCGAGAGCCGGTTCCAAGGAGTACCACCTCGGGATCGTACGCCAGCAGCAGCTCGAAATGCCCGGGGGCAAGCGCGTCGAATCCCTCGACCTGCCAAGGATTGAGCGTATCGGCCGAAACCAGGACCGGTGACTGGTACGGCTGGCCGTTGACATGCACCAGGCCCTCTCCGTACCGGGTAAAGAGATTGTAATTTCCCTGGTTCAAATGCAGTTTCATCCGCGTTCCCGTTTTCTTCCGGTGCATCACCGTAATGTGTCATCGGCATTATACCGGCTCATGCCACGCAGGCCGGATTGCATCAATCCGAGGCAGAGTGCTTGGCAACGTCCATCCTCCGGGGTATATTTCTTTTTCATAGCAAAGATACCCCAAAAACGATGCCCCTGACCGATGCTGACCTGAGCCGACTGGAACCGGAAACTCGCGACCGCAAGCTGTTTGACGGCCGCGGACTGTACCTGCTGGTCCGTAGCAATGGCGCCCGCTACTGGCGCCTGAAATACCGCTTTGCCGGCAAGGAAAAAGTACTGGCACTCGGCGTCTGGCCCCAGGTGTCGTTGCAGGATGCCCGCCAGGCAGCCGACATGGCCCGTGACCAGCTTGGCCGCGGCCTCGACCCCATGCAGGCCCGCCAGCGCCCCCAGCCGGCTCCGTCCGTCTCAAATACCCCCAACACCACCCCGAAAGCCCCTGCCATGGAACCGATCCGCCAGTCCCAGAAACTTGCCAATGTCTGTTACGACATCCGTGGTCCGATCATGGAGCGCGCGCGCCGCATGGAAGAAGACGGCCAGCGCATCATCAAGCTCAACATTGGCAACCCGGCACCGTTCGGTTTCCTGGCACCGGAAGAGATCATGCAGGACATGATCCGCAACCTGCCGCAGGCCTCGGGCTATTCCGACTCCAAAGGCCTGTTTGCTGCCCGCAAGGCCGTGATGCACTACTCGCAGGAAAAGGCCATTCCCGGGGTCACGGTGGAAGACATCTTCATCGGCAACGGGGTGTCCGAGCTGATCGTGATGGCCATGAACGCCCTGCTGGATGCCGGGGACGAAGTGCTGGTACCGGCACCGGACTATCCGCTGTGGACGGCAGCCGTCTCGCTGTCCGGTGGTACCCCCGTTCACTACATGTGCGACGAACAGCAGGACTGGTACCCGGACATCGCCGACATCCGCAAGAAAATCACCCCGCGCACCCGCGCCATCGTCATCATCAACCCGAACAACCCCACCGGCGCGGTGTACCCGGAGCCGGTGCTGCTGGAAATCGCCGCGGTCGCCCGTGAATTCGGCCTGATCGTCTACGCCGACGAAATCTACGACAAGGTGCTGTTCGACGGCACCCGCCACACCTCGATTGCCTCGCTGGCCCCGGACCTGTTCTGCGTCACCTTCAACGGCCTGTCGAAAAACTACCGCGCCGCCGGCTATCGCGCCGGCTGGATGATCCTGAGCGGCGACAAGTCCCGCGCCAGCGATTACATCGAAGGGCTGACCATGCTGTCGTCCATGCGCCTGTGCGCCAACGTGCCGGCGCAATACGGCATCCAGACCGCGCTCGGGGGATACCAGTCGATCAACGACCTGGTCGCGCCCACCGGCCGGCTGACACGCCAGCGCGACCTGGCCGTACAGATGCTCAACGACATGCCGGGCGTCAGCTGCGTCAAGCCCAAGGGCGCGCTGTACTGCTTCCCGCGGCTGGACCCCAAACTCTACCCGGTCCAGAACGACCAGCAGTTCATCCTTGAGCTGCTGACCGAACAACGGGTGTTGCTGGTTCAGGGAACCGGCTTCAACTGGCCAGGCAATGACCACTTCCGCGTGGTGTTCCTGCCGCACATGGAAGACCTGGAAGAAGCCCTCGGTCGCGTCGGCCGCTTCCTTGAAGGCTACCGCCGCCGCTTCACCGCATAAGCCGCACACCGGTTCCGCCTTCAGGCAGAGGAGCCGGAAACCGTGCAGGACAGGCCCGGCCCGCAGGCACACCGCCTCCGGCCGGGCCTGTTGTCTTGATGCACTCCATGTCGCCTGTACCCGCTGACTCACGCCAGGGCCAGGCATGGCTGCGCCGGTTGCATGGCCGCTTTCCGGACCAGATCCGCTACAGGGCAGATCGCCGGACTGATGCCGCCACCGCAGTCAGCCACCGCTGGACCGTGCCGGCGGCCTCACGGCAATCCGAAGGCGCTGCGCCAGCCCTAGCACACACGTCATGCGGACACATGACGGCCACGACACGGCCCGGACGACAGGATCAAGCAGTGTGGCGGCAGGATCACACCGCCGGTCAGCGGCACAGCGGGCTGCACCGGCAAAAAACCATCCAGGACACTGCTCATCTCCATCACAGCATCCGTGATGCCGCCAGCGCCGGCACTCGTGCCGGGCATGACGCGCTTCGTTACCCTCCACTCGCCGCCACAAGCGTTAGCGTGCCGCCCGCAGGCTGCGCGGCGTACAGCCAAAGCGCGTACGGAAACGGGCGCTGAAGCGGCTGGCGCTGGCATAACCGCAGGCCTCGGCCACCTGGCCGATCGGCAGCGAACTGGTCTGCACCAGTGCCAGCGCCCGCTCAAGCCGGCAGTGTTCGCGCAGCTCACGCAGGCTGTGCCCTTCGTCCGCCAGATGCCGGCGCAGGGTCGATTCACTCATGGCCAGCCGCCGCGACAGCTCCGCCGCCCCCAGTGTCAGGTCGGTCCCCAGCAGGCGGTTCACGCGCGGCGCCAGTTCTGCCGGCCCCCTGAGCAGCCCGCGCCCACCACCGGCAAGGCAGATGGCCAGCAACAGCTCCAGCATGCGCTGGCGCTGGACCGGTCCGGGCCGCTGCCGCTGCTGGCCGGCACACCAGTGCTGCCATGCTTCCTGTATGCAGGCGTCGGGCGGCAGGCAGCAGATGGCCGGGCCGCCGCTGGCCGGCAGCCGGTCGGTCAGGGCCGGAAATGCTGCCAGCCATTCATCGTCCAGCGGCAGGCAACGGGCCAGATAGCCGCCGTTGCCCGGCCGGTTTTCGATCTGAACCTGTGCCAGCGCCGGCAGCAGCAGCCATTCACCGGCCTGCACCTGCCAGCCCTGCCCGCCGCAGACCACCCGCTTGATGCCGGATTCGACGGTAATCAGCGTGGTCTGCGCCACCGGCACCGCCCGCAGCTGCTGCGGACGCCGGGCGCGATAGGTCATCACGCCCGGAATGTCGTCAACCCATGATTCAGCGGGCATAGGTTCCGGTCAGGGTGGCCTGGCCCAGAGCATGCTGGCGGATCATGAAACCGGCCATGGCAGGCGAGCTGGAGGCTTCCAGCGGCAGCTTGTCGACCGACAGTGCCCAGACGGTGAACTGGTAACGGTGCATGCCGTGCCCCGGCGGCGGGCAGGCGCCACCATAGCCGGGCTGGCCGAAGTCGGTGCGCAGTTCCAGCGCACCAGCCGGCAGCCCCTTGCCAGTGGCAGCACCGGCCGGCAGGCCCTTGGTGCTGGCCGGCAGGTTGACCACCACCCAGTGCCACCAGCCGCTGCCGGTCGGTGCATCCGGGTCATACGCCGTCACGGCCAGGCTTTTGGTACCGGCCGGCAGGTTGGTCCAGTTGAGGGCCGGCGACTGGTTGCCACCGGTGCAGCCCATGCCGTTGAACACCTGTGCCGCCGCCAGCGGCCGGCCTTCGCTCACGTCAGGGCTGGTCAATTGCAGGGCCGGCGCGGCCTGCGCCTGGGTCAGGACACCGGCCAGCAACAGGGCGGACAGACTGGCAGACACTTTTTTCATCGCTTGCTCCTTGGTTTGCATTCACAGGATGGATGACTGGAGTGTGCCGCAAAATCCTGTCCGCGATTGTGCACAAGCAGGCAGAAATTGTGCCGAAACAGTCAATCAGGCCGGATTTTCTGCCGGCTCTGCCCGAGGCAGCGACTCTCGCCAGACAAAGTCGCGCAACCGGAAACCGCAGGCGAACAGCAGGCCGAAGTAGACGCCGGCGCCACCGCCCACCAGCAAGGTCAGCCAGCCGGCACGCAGCCAGGCCGCCCCGTGCCAGTCAACCGGCAGCCAGTTGAGTCCGGCCAGCAGGAACGCCGTCATGCCGCCGACCGCCAGTCCAACCCTGAGGACAAAGCCTGCCCAGCCGGCCTGCGGCCGGTAAATGCCGTGCACGCGCAGCTGGCGCAGCAGCAGCCCGGCATTCAGGCAGGCGGCCAGCCCGATCGACAGCGCCAGCCCGGCGTGCTTCAAGGGGCCGATCAGCGCAAGGTTCATCAACTGGGTGGCGGTCAGCGTGATGAGGGCGATCTTGACCGGGGTTTTCAGGTTCTGCCGCGCATAAAAGCCCGGTGCCAGCACCTTGACGAGGATCAGCCCCAGGAGGCCGACGGCGTACGCCAGCAGCGCCATGCGCGTCATGTCCATATCGTGGGCAGTGAACTTGCCGTACATGAACAACGTGGCGATCAGCGGCTCGGCCATCACGGCCAGACCCACGGCACACGGCACGGCCAGCAGCACCGAAAGACGGATGCCCCAGTCGAGCAGGCGGGAAAAGGTTTCCGGATTGCCGCCGGCGGCATGCCGCGACAGGCTGGGCAGCAGGATGGTGCCCAGCGCCACCCCCAGCACCCCGGTGGGAAACTCCATCAGCCGGTCGGCGTAATACATCCACGACACGCTGCCCGACACGAGGAAGCTGGCAAAAATGGTGTTGATCACCAGCGAAATCTGGCTGATCGATACGGCAAAGATGGCCGGCCCCATGTGCGTGACGATGCGGCGCACGCCCGGATCGCGCAGGTTCAACCGTGGGCGGGGCAGCATGCCCAGCCGCCGCAGGGCCGGCAGCTGGAACGCCAGTTGCAGGATGCCGCCGGCAAACACGGCCCAGCCCAGCGCCATGACCGGCGGATCAAAATACGGTGCCAGCCACGCGGCAAAGATGATGAAGCTGACGTTGAGCAGCGTCGGCGTAAAGGCCGGGATGGAAAAGCGGTTGAAGGTATTGAGCACGCTGCTGGCCAGCGAAGCCAGCGAAATGAACAGGATGTAGGGAAAGGTGATCCGCAGCAGGCTGGCGGTCAGGGCGGCTTTGTCGCCGTCGTCCACAAAACCCGGCGCCGTGATCCAGATCACCCACGGGGCTGCCAGCATGCCCAGCGCCGTGACCACCACCAGTGCCAGCGCCAGCACGCCGGTGACGCTGGCCAGGAGTTCGCGCGTATCGGCCTCACCGCGTTTTTCCTTGTATTCCGCCAGCACCGGTACGAATGCCTGCGAAAACGCCCCTTCGGCAAATACCCGCCGCAGCAGGTTGGGGAGCTTGAACGCCACGAAAAAGGCATCGGTATAGAGCCCGGCGCCGAACGCGCGGGCGATCACCGCATCGCGTACGAAACCCAGGACCCGCGAGATCATCGTCATGCCGCTGACGGTGACCAGTGCTTTGAGAAGATTCATGAATGGCCGGCTGCTGGCAAAAGCGGCGATGGTAAGACTTGCAACGTCATCCGGCCAGCCCGGCCCTCTCCGGGCATTGCAGCGGTCATCCCCGGCATGTCTGGTTGATCGAAATTAACACTAAGTAAAATTACTTAATCATTTACCGGTAAACACCGGAAAAGATCAAAAATCCCCCCGACCCGAAAAGATAGATTCATCCCTGTATCAGACCGGATCGACATGGCGCGGACACCGTAGGCCGCCCAGCAACTACAAGAGGGATGCATATGAACAAGGATGACACCGGGCCGGGCATCGACCTGTCCCTGTCACGTCGCGGACTCCTGAAGGCGTCGGTCGCCTGCGGACTGGCAGCAGTAGCCGGCGGCATCGTACTGCCGTTTGCCAGCCGGCCTGTCCGGGCAGCCGGACCGGCCACCGCTGCCGGACAGGCCGCAACCGAAAAAGTGGTCTGGAGCGCCTGTACCGTCAACTGCGGCAGCCGCTGCCCGTTGCGCATGCATGTCTCTGACGGAGTGATCAAGTGGGTGGAAACCGACAACACCGGCCTTGACGAATACGGCAGCCACCAGGTGCGCGCCTGCGCGCGCGGCCGCTCGATGCGCCGGCGTGTCTACAACCCCGACCGCCTCAAATACCCGATGAAGCGGGTCGGCAAGCGTGGGGAAGGACAGTTCGAGCGCATCAGCTGGGACGAGGCTTATACCCTGATCGCGCAAAGCCTGAAAGACATCGTCGCCAAACATGGCAACGAGGCCGTCTACCTCAATTACGGCACCGGCACCCTCGGCGGCTGCATGACCCGCTCGTGGCCGCCCGGCGCCAGCATGGTCGCCCGCCTGATGAACTGCTACGGCGGGTATCTGAACCACTACGGCGACTACAGCACCGCGCAGATTTTCGCCGGCCTCAATTACACCTACGGCGGCTGGGCCGCCGGCAACTGCACGGCCGACGTGCGCAACACCCGGCTGCTGGTGATGTTCGGCAACAACCCGGCCGAAACCCGCATGAGCGGCGGCGGCGTCACCTATCACCTCGCTGAAGCCCGCCAGCGTTCCGGCGCGCGCATGATCATGATCGACCCGCGCTACAACGACACCGCCTGCGGTCGTGAAGACGAGTGGATTCCGATCCGGCCCGGCACCGATGCCGCCCTGTGCGCCGCCATTGCCCATGTGCTGATTACCGAAAACCTGGTCGACCAACCCTTCCTCGACCAGTATTGCGTCGGCTACGACGAAAAAACCCTGCCGGCCTCGGCTCCGGCCAACGGCCATTACAAGGCCTACATCCTCGGCGACGGCCCGGACGGCATCGCCAAGACCCCGGCATGGGCCAGCGCCATCACCGGCATTCCGGCCGAGCGCATCGTCAAGCTCGCCCGCGAAATCGGCCATACCAAACCTTGCTGCATCGTGCAGGGCTGGGGGCCGCAGCGCCACGCCAACGGCGAGCTGCAATCGCGCGCCATTGCCATGCTGCCGATCCTGACCGGCAACGTCGGCATTGCCGGCGGCAACTCCGGCGCCCGCGAATCGACCTACAGCATGCCGTTCGTACGCATGCCCACGCTGGAAAACCCGGTCAAGACCAGCATTTCGGTGTTCATGTGGACCGACGCCATCCATCGTCACCACGAGATGACCGACAAGACCGACGGCGTACAGGGTGCCGAGCGCCTGAAGTCACCGATCAAGTTCATCTGGAACTACGCCGGCAACTGCCTGATCAACCAGCACGCCGACATCAACCGCACCAGGGAAATCCTCGCGGATGACAAGAAGTGCGAAATGATCGTGGTCATCGACAACCACATGACCTCATCGGCCGCCTACGCCGACATCCTGCTGCCCGACCTGACCGCCAGCGAACAGATGGACTTTGCCAACGACGCCTTTGCCGGCGACATGGACTACGCCATCTTTGCCGACCAGGCCATCGAACCGATGTTCGAATGCAAGAGCATCTACGAGATGCTGACCGGTGTGGCCGACAAGCTCGGGCCGGAGGTGAAGCAGCAGTTCACCGAAGGCCGCACGCAGGAAGAATGGCTGCGCCACCTGTATGAGCAGTCGCGTGCGCTCGACCCGACCTACCCGACCTTCGAGGAGTTCCGCGCCCAAGGCATCATCAAGCGCAAGAACCCGGATGGCACTTTCATCGCCTACAAGGCGTTCCGCGACAATCCGGCGGCCAATCCGCTGACCACCCCGTCGGGCAAGATCGAGATCTACTCGGAAAAACTGGCCGAATACGCCGCCACCTGGAAGCTGGGCGAACGCGAGGTGATCCACCCGCTGCCGGTACACGCCAGCATGCCCGAGGGCTGGGACGACCCGCTGCGCAAGGAGTATCCGCTCCAGCTGTCGGGCTTCCACTACAAGTCACGCACCCACTCGACCTACGGCAACGTCGACGTGCTGGATGCCGCCTCGCGCCAGATGGTGTGGATCAACCCGCTGGATGCCGAACCGCGCGGCATCAGGAACGGCGACACCGTGCGCGTGTTCAATGCCCGGGGCGAAACCCGGGTCATGGCCAAGGTGACACCGCGCATCATGCCGGGCATCGCCGCCATGGGCGAAGGCGCGTGGTACCGCCCGGACGGCAAGGGGGTGGATCACAACGGCTCGTTCAACGTGCTGACCACCCAGCGTCCTTCGCCGCTGGCCAAGGGCGACCCGATGCACACCAACCTCGTCGACATCCAGAAGGCGTAAACGGCCATGAAACAGTACGGTTTTTTCATTGATTCGGCCAAGTGCACCGGTTGCAAGACCTGCACGCTGGCCTGCAAGGACTACAAGGACCTCGGCCCCGACCTCAATTTCCGCCGGGTGTACGAATACACCGGCGGCAGCTGGGTGCAGGACGGAGCGGCCTGGTATCCCGATGTGTTCAGCTACTACCTGTCGGTCAGCTGCAACCACTGCGCCGATCCGGCCTGCACCAAGGTGTGCCCGACCGGCGCCATGGCCAAGGACGCCAACGGCTTTGTCGCCGTGGACGATGCGGTATGCATCGGCTGCAAGTCGTGCCAGATGGCCTGTCCGTATGGCGCCCCGCAATACAACGCTGACACCGGCCGCATGAACAAGTGCGACGGCTGCCGTGACCGCGTGGCCGAGGGCAAGAAGCCGGTCTGCGTCGAATCCTGTCCGCTGCGGGCGCTGGATTTCGGCCCGGTTGACGAACTGCGGCAGAAATACGGCGAACTGGCCGAAGTGGCACCGCTGCCGGCGGCGCATCACACCCGGCCGAGCATTGTCATCAAACCGAATCCCAAGGCACGCCCGCAGGGCGACCGCACCGGATTCCTCGCCAACCCGAAGGAGGTGTGACATGGGCTGGAACGAATGGCCGCTGATCGTCTTCACGGTGCTGGCCCAGACCGCCATCGGTGCTTTCTGGGTACATGCCTTCGTGCTGCTGGGCAATACCGCCAGCAGCGAACAACGCCAGAAACTGGCCCGGGGCTCGCTTGTGCTGTGGCTGCTGATGGCGGTGGCGTTTGCCGCTTCCACGGCGCACCTCGGCATGCCGCTGCGCGCGATCAATTCGCTGGCGCGGGTCGGCAGTGCGCCGCTGTCGAATGAAATCCTGACCGGCGGCGCCTTCTTCGCCCTGGGGGGACTGGGGTGGCTGCTGAGCGTCACCAGCAAAGGCAGCCCCGGGCTGCTCAAGGCCCTGACAGGGCTGACCCTGCTGGCCAGTGTGGCCTTCCTGATCTGCATGGCGCGCTTTTACATGATCGACACCGTGCCGACCTGGAACACGTCGCTGACGCCGGCGGCCTTCCTGGTGACCGCCCTGATCGCCGGCCTGCTGCTCGGACGTGAACGGCTGGCCGCCGCCGGCATCCAGGGGCCGCTGGGTTCGGTGCTGCTGGGCATTGCCGCCCTGGCACTGCTCGCCGGGGTGGTCATGACCCTGGTGCAGCAGGCGAGCCTGCCGCACATTGCCTCGTCCATCCAGTCGGCTGCCGAGCTGGTGCCGGACTACGCCCAGCGCATGGCCGGCCGTTTTGCCCTGCTGGCGGCTGCACTGGCCATCTGGCTGGGGGCCGAACGCCGCGCCTCGCTGCCGGCCCAGCGCAGCCTGGCCACCGTGGCCCTGGTGCTGGTGCTGCTCGGGGAGATGCTGGGCCGCAGCGTGTTCTACGGCCTGCACATGACTGTGGGGCTCTGACATGCCGCAGACCAGGCTTGAATCCGTCGCACCGGCCTTCCGGATACTGGGGGCACTGTTTTACCAGCCCCCGGCAGCCCTGCGGGATACCGGGCTGACCGGCTTTCTGGCCAGCCCGGATTTTCCGGCCGGCTGGCCGGCCGGCAGCCCGGAGCAGCTGGAACAGCTGCGCGCCGGCTTTGCCACTGTGCAGGCGCCGGAACACGATGCCGGGCTGGCCCGCGAGCACCAGCGGCTCTTTGTCGGCCCGGCGGCCCTGCCGGCTCCGCCGTGGGGATCGGTATATCTCGACGAGGAATCCGTCCTGTTCGGTGACTCGACCCGTGCGCTCCAGGCCTTTGCCGGCCGTCACGGCATCGCCCTAGAGACCGGACAGCGCGAGCCTCTCGACCATTTCGGACTGGTGTGCTGGCTGGTTGCACATGCGGCCGAGGCCGGCGACGAGGCGGCGGTGCACGAGCTCCTCTGCGAGCATTTGCTGCCGTGGAGCGGCCGCTTCCTGTCGCTGTTCGAAGAGGCCAGTGCCGGCACGCCGTTTTACCAGGCCGCCGCCGGACTGGCCCGCCTGACGCTGGACGCCCTGCAAACCGGCTGGCCGGTCAGCGTGGCGGCCCGCCGCCTCTACCGTTGACCCGGCGGCCCCCTCTTGCCGCCACATGCACGACCGCAGCGTAAGTCATTGTTGTTGCAAAAGGGGGTGGTCGTCCTTACAATCGCGGGTTTTACAGAATCCGCTCATCAGGAGAATCATTCATGGCTAACAGCGCACAAGCTCGCAAGCGCGCCCGCCAGAGCCTGAAGGCTCGCGCGCACAACGCCAGCCTGCGTACTGCGTACCGCACCGCCGTCAAGAAAGTCATCAAGGCTGTGGAAGCCGGCGACAAGGCCGCTGCCCAAGCTCAACTGGTTACCTCGACGTCGATCATGGACCGCATCGCTGACAAGGGCGTGTTCCACAAGAACAAGGCCTCGCGTCAAAAGAGCCGCCTGTCCGCTGCCATCAAGGCCATGGCCTGATCGCTCGCTGCACAGTCGCACCAAAAAGGCTTCGCTCATGCGAAGCCTTTTTTGTCGCCCGCCGTTGCGACACCATGTCGCAGCCTGCCGGGGGGCCGGCAGCGTAAAATGCCGGCATCCTGCCCTTTGCCCCGCCGCTGTCCATGCCTGACGCCGACCTGCCGCTCAAACTGGTAAAACTCCGCTGGCTCTGGCTGGCCGGGCTGGCCCTGTCACTGGCCGGGCTCGCCAGTGCCGGCATCGCCCTGCCCTATCCGCCGCTCCTGCTGGCCACCGCAGCGGCCGTGGTTGCCAACTTGCTGTGGCAATCCGCGCCCGCCCACCGCCTTGCCCGGCTGGACATGCAGCTGGCGTGGGATGCACTGTTCCTGACCGAACTCTTTTTCTTTACCGGCGGATCGGCCAACCCGCTGGTATCGCTTTATCTGTTGCTGATCGCACTCAGCGCGCTGACCCAATCGCCGCGCACCACGCGCGCACTGGCGCTGGCCTGCGTACTGGCCTACGGCGCGCTGTTCGTCTGGCACCGCCCCCTGCCGCCGGTTCCCGGTGGCACCGACATGCTGATCGCCCTGCATCTGGCAGGCATGTGGCTGACCTTTGCCGCCAGCGCCTGGGTCATCGGCGGCCCGCTGGCACGGCTGGCGCTGACACTGCGCCGGCGCGAGCAGGAAATCGCCCGCCTGCGCGAAAACCAGCTGCGCGACGAACAACTGGTCGCACTGGGCATGCTGGCCGCCAGTGCCGCCCACGAGCTCGGCACCCCGCTCAACACCCTGACCCTGCTGTGCGACGACTGGCAGGCTGCACCGCCGGCGGCCGGCATGGAGGACGACCTTGTCCTGATGCGTGACCAGCTCGCCACCTGCCGGCTGGCCCTGGCACGCCTGCGCTCGCGCGGCCACGACAACACTCCGGCCAGTGCCGCGCCGCTGGCCGGGCAGTTGTCCGCCTTGCTGGCCGACTGGCTCAACCTGCGGCCGGGCGTTCTGCTCGAAACCGATTTCGACCTGCCCGGCGCGCCGCTGCCGCCGTTTGATCCCGGCTTCGGCCCGGCACTGGTCAACCTGCTCAACAATGCGGCCGACGCCGCCGGTAACCAGCCGCTCCGGCTCAGCGCCCGCATCGCGGACCGGCAACTGGTCCTGAACCTGAGCCATCCGGGCGAGCTGGGCGTCGGCCTCGCGCAGCGTCCACTGAACCCGCAACCTTCCAGCAAACCCAACGGACTGGGTCTGGGCACGTTTCTGGCACATGCCACCCTTGAGAAGCTCGGTGGCCGGCTGGAAGTCCGGCCGCAAGCCGGCCAGGTCCTGACCCGCCTTTCCCTGCCATTACCCCGCCATGCCGACCCTGCTGCTGATTGATGACGACCCGGTGTTCCTGACCATGCTGGCCCGCTCGCTCAAGCGGCGCGGCTGGGACAGCCTGAGCGCGCACGACGAAGCCGAAGCCCTGTCCCTGCTGGCTGCACCGCCGGCCGGCATCGACGGCGTGCTGCTGGACCTCAACCTGGCCGGATACAGCGGCCTGCAGCTGATCGGGCCGGTCCGGGAGGCCTTGCCTACCGTACCCGTGGTGGTCCTGACCGGCTATGCCAGCATCGCCACCGCCGTGGATGCCATCAAGCTGGGCGCCACCCAGTATCTGGCCAAACCGGCCGATACCACTGCCATTCTGGCGGCACTGGCCGCCAGGGCGCCGGAAACCGGGCAGGCACCGCCGCCGGAGCAGACCATGTCGCTGAAACGGCTGTCGTGGGAGCATGTCCAGCGCGTGCTGGCCGAGCACGACGGCAACATTTCGGCCACGGCGCGGGCCCTGCACATGCACCGGCGCACCCTGCAACGCATGCTGCAAAAGCGCCCGGTGCAGAACTAGGCAAGAGGCAGAGGACCAGAGGGCGGTCAGGAGCAAGAGAGGTCGACCCGCCACGGACCCGGCAGGTGGCCGGTCTCCTTCCCTGCAAGGCGGCAAGGTACGGAGGGCACGACGGGTGAATGCGGGACGCGGCAGGTACGTCATCCGGCCCTTGCAGAGACGGACAACAGGCGGCACTCAAGCGGTTTTGCTGCGCCGCGCCCGGACAGAACGAGGCCGGACTGCGGCCTTGCACCATGCCCGCCCCCGGCCCGTCCTGCGCTCCGGTGCCGTGGCGGCTGACCGGCTCCGGCTGCCGGCCCCCGTTCAAGTCCGGCCTGGAACCGGTCTTGCCGTACCCGACACAGCCACGCGCCCGCTCCTTGACCGGCCCGGAGGCGCCACAGGCGGGCTGCGCCGTCTACTGGCGCGACTGGCGCAGGGCTTCGCGGATTTTCTGGTCGGTCTTGTACTGCGACAGGGCATACACCGACCACATGGCGGCCGGCACCCAGCCGATCAGCGTCAGTTGCAGCAGCAGGCAGATGATGCCGGCGAAGGGACGGCCAATGGTGAAGAACTGCAAAAACGGCACGAAAATGGCGAGCAGCAGACGCATCGGGGCTCCTTGGACAAGGTTGAAAAAACACGGGCCGACCCCGCTCGCCGGTCTGCCGGGCGGGGTGGCGGTAACAGACACACAATGAAAGCCACCGGCTTCAGGGCGGCTAACAAAACTTCAGGCGAACACTGGCAAGAGCCTGATCAGGCATGCACCGGCCCGTGGATAAAACGGGGTTTGCCAGCAACCCTCAACCGAGCTTGACCATCTCCAGCTGCTGGATGCTGCGCCCGAGGAAGCGCTCGCCGATGGTCTGGAACTTCAGCGGAATGTCGGTGACAAAGTAGCGGTAATAGGTTTCGGCGGCCGGCGGGTTGAGCAGGCCCAGCCGTTCCAGCGTGGCGGCTGTTGCCTGCGCCGTGGTGACGGCCGAATCGACCAGCTGGACGCCGGGGCCGGCCACGTCGGCCAGCAGCGGCTTGAGCAGCGGATAGTGGGTGCAGCCCAGCACCAGGGTGTCGACCTCTTCGACCAGCACGGTCTTGAGGTATTCCTCGGCGGTCAGGCGCGTGACCGGGTGGTCCAGCCAGCCTTCTTCCACCAGCGGCACGAACAGCGGGCAGGCCTGCGAATACAGGCGTGCCTGCGGATTCATCACGTGGATGGCACGGGCGTAGGCATTGGCGTTGATGGTGGTCGGTGTGGCAATCACGCCGATTTCACCGGAGCGGCTGGCGGCTACGGCGGCCTGGCTGCCGGCATCGATCACGTCCAGCACCGGCACGCCCAGCGGTTCGGCCACGCTCCGCACCACGTCGGCCGCCACGGCGGCCATGGTGTTGCAGGCGATGATCAGTGCCTTGACGTCGCGCGCCAGCAGGAACTCGGCGATTTCCCGCGTGTAATGCTGGATGGTGGCGACCGATTTGGTGCCGTAGGGCACGCGGGCGCTGTCGCCAAAATACAGAATGTCTTCAAACGGCAGACGATCCATCAGGGCGCGTACGACGGTCAGGCCGCCGATGCCGGAGTCGAATACGCCGATGGGGCGGCGTCTGGAGTCGGTCATGGTGCAAACAGGGTCAATTGCCAAGCCGGGATTCTACGCTGATTGGCTGTCCGAACGGCAGTGCTGCGCCAGCGCCCACGCCACATGCTCGCGCACCAGCCCGCTCGGATCATCGGCCCGCGTCCGGAGGGCGGCCACGACGGCCGGCGACGCGGGGGCATTGCCCAGTGCCACGGCCAGATTGCGCGACCAGCGCTCGAAGCCGATGCGCAGGACCGGACTGCCGGCCATGCGCTGGCGGAAATCGTCCTCGCTCCAGCCGAACAGCTCGACCAGCCGGGCCCGGTCCAGCCCATGCCGTGGCGCAAAGTCGGCCACGGTGGTCGGCTCGGCAAAGCGGTTCCACGGGCAGGCCAGCTGGCAGTCGTCGCAGCCGTAGATGCGGTTGCCCAGCAGGGGCCGCAGGTCCGGCGGGATTGGTCCGTCGTGTTCGATGGTCAGGTAGGAAATGCAGCGCCGGGCATCCACCTGGAAGGGCGCCACGATGGCGCCGGTCGGACAGGCGTCCAGACAGCGGGTGCAGCGGCCGCAGTGCGGCTCCTGCGGCGGGTCTTCCGGCAGCGGCAGGTCGGTCAGCAGTTCGCCGAGGAAAAAATACGACCCGGCCTCGCGGGTCAGCAGCAGCGTGTGCTTGCCGCGCCAGCCCAGCCCGGACTGGGCGGCAAGCGCCACCTCCATCAGCGGAGCGCTGTCGGTGAACGCCCGGTAGCCGAATGGCCCGTGTGCAGCGCTGATGCGATCGGCGAGTTTTTGCAGCCGCGCGCGCAAGACCTTGTGATAGTCGCGTCCCAGCGCATAGCGCGACACATAGGCGCCGTCACCGTCGGCCAGCTGGTCGGCAGCCGGACGCGCATCGCCCGGCCAGTAAGGCAGCCGCACGCAGATCACGCTGAGTGTTCCGGCCACCAGCTCGGCCGGCCGGGCACGCATCATGCCGTGCCGGGCCATGTAGTCCATACTGCCGTGATAACCGGCGGCCAGCCAGTCAGAAAGCCCCTGTTCAGCTTCGGCTGGCAAACTGGCCCGGCTTATGCGACAGGCAGCAAATCCGAGTTCGGTCGCCCATTCTTTAATCTGGCGCGATAATTGGGGATAATCAGTCGTTTGCAAGGCTTGGGCAGACATGGATACGCACACTACGCTGACAGTCGGACTGGCTGACGAGGCAGCGACACTGGCCTTCGGCGAAGCGCTGGCGAGCCGGCTGGTGCCGGGCATGACCGTTTTTCTCGAAGGAGACCTGGGGGCAGGCAAGACCACCCTCACGCGCGGCATTTTACGCGGCTTTGGTCATGCCGGGCGGGTCAAGAGCCCGACCTATGCGCTGGTGGAATCCTACGAACTGCCGCAACTGGCCGTGCACCATTTTGACCTTTACCGCTTTGCCGACCCGGAAGAATGGGTAGATGCCGGCTTCCGCGACCTCTTTGATGCCGGAAGCCTGGCGCTGATCGAGTGGCCGGAAAAAGCCCTGGCCCTGCTGCCGGCGCCGGACCTGACCCTGACCCTGCACCCGGACGGACCGGGACGCCAAGCAACGCTCACCGCTCATACCGAACGGGGATTGCCATGCCTGAATCCTTACTGACCTCACGCCGCCGCCTGTTGCAGGCCGGCGGCTCCCTCATGCTGCTGATGCTGTCGGGCGCCAGCCTTGCCGGCGGAGCCGGCGTCATTGCCGTGCGCAGCTGGCCGTCAGCCACCTATACCCGCATCACGCTGGAATCCGACGGCGCGCTGAAATACCGCTCGTTCACCATGTCGAGCCCGAACCGGCTGGTGATCGACCTCGAAGGCGTGCAGCTCAATGCCGTCCTGCGCGAATTCAGCGAACGGGCCATCGACGACCCCTACATCCGTACCGCCCGCGCCGGACAGTTCAACCCGACCACGGTACGGGTCGTGCTCGACCTCAAGAGCGAAGTCCGGCCCGAGATCTTCACCCTCGCGCCGATCGCCGAATACCGGCACCGGCTGGTGGTCGACCTCTACCCGGCCCAGAGCGACGACCCGCTGCTGGCACTGCTGGAAGACTTCAACCAGGGCAAGGTCAGCCCCGCCGAACCGCCGCCCAAACGCAACGAGCCGGCCAGTACCGGCAAGGGCGGACGGCCGTTCGTGGTCATGCTCGACCCCGGCCACGGCGGCGAGGATCCCGGCGCCATCGGCCCGTCCGGCGCCCGCGAAAAGAATGTCGTGCTTGCCATCGCCCGCCAGCTCAAGCGCAAGATCGACGCCACACCCGGCATGCGCGCGCACCTGACCCGCGACGACGACATTTTCATTCCGCTCGGCGTACGGGTCGCCAAGGCGCGTCAGGTCAAGGCCGACCTCTTCGTGTCGATCCATGCCGACGCTTTCACCACGCCGACCGCACGCGGCTCGTCGGTCTTTACCCTGTCGGAAAAGGGTGCCACCAGCACGGCGGCCAAATGGCTGGCCAAGACCCAGAACGACGCCGACCTTGTGGGCGGCATCAAGATCGACGCCGGCCGCGACCGCTATCTGGCCCACACCCTGCTCGACCTGACCCAGACCGCCACCATCAACGACAGCATGAAGCTGGCGCGCGCAGTGCTGGACGAACTGGGCGACATCAACCGGCTGCACAAGAACCAGGTCGAACAGGCCGGCTTTGCCGTGCTCAAGGCACCGGACATCCCCTCGATCCTCGTCGAGACGGCTTTCATTTCCAACCCGGAAGAAGAAGCCAAGCTCACCAATCCGCTGCATCAGGCCAGGATTGCCGACGCCCTGCATTCCGGCATTCGCCAGTACGCCGGCAAAACCGTGCTGGCGCGCACCTGACCCGGACAACAGGGTGAATCCCCACGCCACGGCGGGCATCATGCCCGCCGTTTTTTTGCGCCGGTCGCTGGCAGGCTGACAGCCGGCCGGGCCCGGAATCAGGCCGGACGGCATGGCGACTGCCCGAAGGGACAATCATCTGCCAGGCAGAAATATGTCGGTTAACACATGACAAAATTCACGCCAGCGGCATGAATTTTACTTTTTTATCATTTCAAATCACAAATTTATATGACAATCATCGTGATAGCATGAGTAAAACTATGACAATCAACAAGACGTATAAAGCCGGTAAATACGATCTCAACTACAAAGGAACCGTCGATGAAAGTATCCGAACACCGACAGGAAATTGCCCATGACATGAGTCTGGCAGCCTGGACAGGACTGGCACTGGGCCCCCTGCTCCTGCTGCTGACCCTCCTGACCGATCCGCCTGCCGGCATGAGCCCCGATGCCTGGAAATGCGTCGGCATGGCCCTGATGATGGCTGTCTGGTGGTCCACCGAAGCCATCCCGATTCCGGCCACCTCGCTGCTGCCGATCCTGCTGGTACCGGTACTGGGGCTGGGTTCGATCAAGTCGGCGTCGGCGCCTTACGCCAACCCCACCATCTACCTGTTCCTCGGCGGCTTCATCCTTGGCCTCGCGCTGGAAAAGTGGAACCTGCACAAGCGCATCGCGCTCTATACCCTGCATGCGGTCGGCTACCAGCCGCGCCGGCAGGTCGCCGGTTTCATGCTGGCTACCGCACTGCTGAGCATGTGGGTCAGCAATACCGCCACCACCATCATGATGATGCCGATCGGCCTGTCGGTCATCGCGCTCCTGACGCAGGATGACGAAACCAACGAACAGCAGGCCTTTGCCACCGCCCTGCTGCTGGGCATTGCCTACGCCGCCAGCATCGGCGGCATCGCCACCCTGATCGGCACCCCGCCCAACGCGCTGCTGGCAGCCTTCCTCAAGGACAACTACGACGTGCACATCGGCTTTGGCCAGTGGATGCTGCTGGGCGTACCGGTGTCGCTGGGCATGCTGCTCTTTACCTGGTGGTGGCTGACGCGCAAGCGCTTCACCCTCAATACCGACGCGGCCCGCACCATGATCGAGCAGCAGTTGCAGGAACTGGGCCCGATGAGCAAGCCGGAAAAAATGGTGGCCACCGTGTTTGTCCTGACCTCGCTGGCGTGGATTTTCCAGCCGCAACTCAAGACCTTCATTCCGGCTGCCAACGATACCTCCATCGCCATGGCCGCAGCCCTCGCCCTGTTCATCATCCCGGTGGATGCCCGAAAGCGCGTGTTCCTGATGAACTGGGAACACGCCGGCAAGGTGCCCTGGGGCATCCTGCTGCTGTTCGGCGGCGGCCTGTCGCTGGCCACGGTGATCGGCAGCACCGGTCTGGCCGAATGGATTGCCAGCGCACTGGGCGGCCTGTCGATGATGGAAGGCATCATGTTGATGGCGCTGATCGTCGCCGTCATCACCTTCCTGACCGAAGTGACCTCCAACACCGCTACCGCAGCCGCCTTCCTGCCGCTCCTGGGAGCACTGGCCGTATCGCAGGGACTGCCGCCGGAGCTTCTGGCAATCCCGGCCGCGATTGCCGCCAGCTGTGCCTTCATGATGCCGGTAGCCACCCCGCCCAACGCCATCGTGTTCGGCACCGGCCACATGGAAATCCGCTCGATGATGAAGGCCGGTCTGGTGCTCAACCTGTTCGGCATCGTGTTCGTCACCGGCATGTGCTACAGCCTGATCGGCCTGATCTGGAGCACCTCGCTGTAATCCGGGCCCGGCCTGCCGGCCAGCACAAAGGGAGCGTAGAATGCGCTCCCTTTTTTGATGTTTTCCGAAAGCCTTGTCATGCACGAACGGATCGACGAACTGGAAATTCGGCTGGCGTTTCAGGAGGAACAGATCGACGCCCTCAACCTGACCGTGGTGCGCCAGCAGCAGGAACTCGATACCCTGCGCCGCCAGTTCGACGAACTGGTCCGGTTGCTCCGGGCGCAGTCCTCACCGCAAGACGGCAGCGAACGCTGGCATGCCCGCGACGACATCCCGCCGCACTATTGAGGCAATACGGCTCAGGACGGCACGGTCATGGCCTGCCGGCGACGCACCCACGCGGCCCGGGCCGTGTCGTAGCCCCAGTTGAACACGTAGGTATAGGGCAGGAAGAAAACGAAAAACCCCAGGTCCAGCAACAGGGCCTGCCAGTAGCTGACCGACAGCCACCACGCCGCCAGCGGCACCAGCAATACCACCAGCGTGCCTTCGAACAGCAGGGCATGCAGGCAGCGCACGCGCACGGTGCGCCGCAGCTTCCAGCGCCGCTCGGCCCGCTCGAACAGGGCGTTGAACAGCATGTTGCACAGCATCGCCACCCCGGCCATCATCAGCGACAGGCCGCCCATCTGGCCCAGCGACTTGCCCATGATCCATGCGGCCAGCGGCACCAGCATGAGGGTAGCGCACAGTTCGTACAGCATTGCGTGGAAAACCCGTTCTGACGGTTTCTTGACGTGATCCATTTGCCGGTCCGTTGGGAAAAACACTGCAGAGAGACCCGCAGCCGCTCCGCACATGGCAGCCATTGTCGTGACGGCCAGCCGGAATGCCAAACCAGAATCCATCGAAAAAACCGATATGTCCAACACCCTCGATGCCCTGACCGCCTTCAGTACAGCGGCCGAACTGGGATCGTTTTCGGCGGCGGCCCGCTACCTGCACAAAAGCCAGTCCACCGTCAGCGAAGCCATCGCCAATCTGGAAATCGACCTTGGCGTGTCGCTGTTTGACCGTGGCGCACGCAACCCGGTCCTGACTGCGGCCGGGGAGCAACTGCTCCGCCATGCCAGGCAGGTCCTGGCGGCCCACGAGCAGCTCACCCGCCAGGCCAGCCTGATGAGCGCCGGGCTGGAGCCGCAGTTGAGCATCGTGCTCTCCGACACCCTGCATTCGCTGGAACTGGAAACCCTGCTGCAGGGTCTGGAAACCCGCTTTCCGGAACTGGAGCTGGAAACCCTGGTGGCGGAAAAGGAAGACGTGGTCGACCTGGTCGCCAGCGGCCGCGCCCATCTCGGGCTGCTGTCGGCCCTGCCGCACTATCCGGCCGGCATCGGCCATGCTGCCCTGCCGCACCAGGGACAGTTTGCCCTGTTCGCCGGTCGCCACCATCCTCTGGCCCGGCAGAAAGCATTGTTGCCGGACCAGCTCGCCCCGTTCCGCCAGCTCTGCCTCAACACGCTGGGCTCGCCGGCCCCCGCTAGCACCCATCCGCGCCGCTGGCTGGCACCCAGCTACCTGATGCTGCTCGACATGACCCGGCTGGGCTTTGGCTGGGCCGAACTGCCCTCGTGGATGGCCCAGACATTCGGGCGCGACGAACTGGTCCAGCTGGATGTGGCCGGCTGGCCCCGGCCCATTCCCATTGACCTGGTCTGGTCGTCCGGCCGCCGGCCGGGCCTTGCCGCAGCCTGGGTGCGGCAGTTTCTGGCCGGCACGTCCGGTGAACCGCTGTCCCCGGCCTGATCCCGGAAGGCTGGCGACAAACGGATTGGCTTCTACACTGCATTCATGACCTATCCGGACAACCCGAAAGCCAAGGATTTCCCATGTTGCGCAATTCCCCCCACAGTTTTGGCTGGCCGGCCCGCTGGTTGCACTGGCTGACCGCAGCGGCGGTCATTGCGGCACTGGTTTTCATCGAAACCAAAGACTGGTTTCCACGCGGATCCGCCACGCGGGCCGGCATTTTCTACGCCCACGTACAGGCCGGGCTGATTGCCTTCCTGCTGGTCGTGCCACGGCTGGCCTGGCGTCTGGCCAACCGCCCGCCCGGCATCACGCCGCCCTTGTCCCGCCGGATGCAGCAGCTTTCGGACCTGACCCACTGGCTGATGTACACACTGATCCTGTGCCTGCCGGTGCTGGGCCTGCTGTCGTTGCAGGCCAAGGGCACTCCGCCGGCCCTGTTCGGCCTGCCGTTGCCCTTGCTGACCGAACCGGCGCCAACGCTGGCGCACGACCTGAAGGACTGGCACGAAAACCTCGGCAATGTGCTTTTGTGGCTGGCCATCCTGCATGTGCTGGCAGCCTGGTGGCACCACAAGATCCTGCGTGACGACACGCTCACGCGCCTGACCGGGCCATGGCGCCCCTGAGCCGGGCTGCGGCCGCCCCGGTCGCGGCACCTGCCGGCATGACCGGCCTCGCCAGCCATGCATGGCCCGCAGGGCACGCCCGGCCAGCCGGCAGCCTGCGTCTGGCCGGGCGCGGTGCTCCTTAAGGTCAGGCTGCGTATAATTCCTGCTTTGCCTGTCCTGCCCCGCCCGATGTCCGCTTTCCGCCCCCACGACGAATTCTTCATGCGCCAAGCCATCCTGCTGGCGCAGGAGGCTGCTGCTGCCGGCGAAGTGCCGGTCGGCGCACTGGTGGTGCTGGAAGGCAAGGTGATCGGTCGCGGCGCCAATGCTCCGATCGGTCGTCATGATCCGACCGCGCACGCGGAAATCGCGGCCCTGCGCGCCGCGGCAGAACGGGCCGGCAACTACCGCCTGCCCGGCGCCGAGCTGTATGTCACGCTGGAGCCGTGCGCCATGTGTGCCGGTGCCATCCAGCATGCCCGCATCGCGCGGGTGGTGTTCGGTGCGTCCGATGCCAAGACCGGCGCCGCAGGCAGCGTCGTTGACCTCTTTGCCGAACCCCGGCTCAACCATCATGCCGAAGTCTGCGGCGGCCTTCTGGCCGACGAATGTGCAGCCGTGCTCTCCGGCTTTTTCCGTGACCGGCGGGCCGCCCACCGCGCCGCCCGCCAGACCCGGACGGACCTGTCCCATGCTGATCCGCATTGTGCTTGCCGACCAACGCCTGACGCTGTTTGACGACCACGGCCGGCCCGTGGCCGCTTACCCGGTTTCCACGGCCGCGCGTGGCGCTGGCGAACAGTCCGGCAGCCAGCAGACTCCGCGTGGCCGTCATGTCATCCGTGCCATGATCGGTGCCGGAGCCCCGATTGGTGCCGTGTTTGTCGGCCGCCGGCCAACCGGAGAGATTTGCGACGATGCCCTCTACCACGCCCAGCCCGGCCGCGACTGGATCCTGACCCGCATCCTGTGGCTGTCCGGCTGCGAACCCGGCCGCAACCGGCTGGGGCAGGTGGACACCATGCGCCGCTACATCTACCTGCACGGCACACCGGATGCAGTGGACATGACCCGTCCCGGTTCGCATGGCTGCGTGCGCATGCGCAACCGTGACATTGCCGAACTTTTCGACCGCGTAGCGCCCGGCACGCCGGTCGAGATCGTGGAACACGCCGAATGATGAAACTGCTGACCCTGTTGTGGGCCTGCCTGCTGGCCGCTCCGGCACTGGCAAGCTCTTCTCCTGTCCCATCCCGGCTGGCCGGCTTCGTGCTGGACCAGCAATCATCCAGCTTGCTGCCGGGCCAGACCAATCCGCGCCATCCGGGCGAGCCGTGGATCCGGGTCGGCGTCGGCAGCCAGACGCTGACACTGTTCGACGGTGACGGCACGCCACGCCGGCACTGGGTGGTTTCCACCGCCAAAAACGGTGTGGGCGAGCAGTTCGGCAGCTACCAGACGCCGCGCGGCTGGCATACGGTATGCGACAAGATCGGCGCCGATGCCGCTCCGGATGCCATCTTTTACCGCCGCCAGGATACCGGCTGGCGTTACAGTGCCGAGCTGGCACGCGAAAATCCCGACAAGGACTGGATCCTCACCCGCATCCTGTGGCTGTGCGGCGCCGAGCCGGGCTTCAACCAGGGCGAACTGCCCGACGGCACGCTGGTCGACAGCTACCAGCGCGGCATCTACATCCATGGCGGCGGCGCGCATGTGCCGTTCGGCACGCCCACCTCCAAGGGCTGCGTACGCATGACGACGCCCAGCGTGATCGACCTGTTCGAGCTGGTGCCGACCGGCACCGATGTCTGGATCGACGTGGCCGGTTGACCCGTCCGCATCTGCCTGCTCCTGCCCGTAACCCTTTCCTGCCATGAACCTGACGCTGACCACACCGGCCCTGCTGTTTCCCGCCATTTCCCTGCTGTTGCTGGCTTATACCAACCGTTTCCTGGCTTTGTCCGCCACCATCCGTCAGCTTTACGACCGCCACCGCAACGCCCCGGATGCCGGCCTGATCCGCCAGATCGCCAACCTGCGGCGTCGGGTCGAGCTGATCCGCTGGATGCAGACACTGGGGACAGCCAGCATTCTGGTGACCACCCTGAGCATGTTCCTGCTGTTCATGGGCTGGCCCGCTGCCGGGACATGGAGTTTCGTGATCGGGCTGGTGCTGATGTGCGGTTCGCTGGCATTGTCGCTGGTGGAGCTGTCGATCTCCGGCAATGCACTGGAAATCCTGCTGGCCGATCTGGAACACACGGGCGAGCGCCCGCCCCGTACCAGATAATGTCCTGCCGGCCGTAGGCCTTGCTCCGTTTTGCCTCCTGCCGACAGGGCTGCCGGGGCAACCGGACGGATGGCTGCACTCCGGCATGAAGCCCACCATCCGCAGCACCTGTACCGATGCCACTCATCCTCCGGCCTGGCCGTAGGGTGCCAGACGCCCCGGCTGGTCGAGCCCGCGCGACCCGGCTGGCTACGCGTCATGCCAGGCAACCGCTGCCGGACATGCTTTTTGCCATCGGCAGGGTGATCCTGCATCCGCGCAGGATCCGGCCAAGACGTTGACCGGACAGGATGTTCATACAGCCACACCGTATTGCCATTCCGGTTGCCATGGCCGGACCGGCAGATACCGCGTTCCCAGGCCGGAGATTGCCGGCACAGCCAGGGAAATGCTGCGGACAGGGCGTGTACACCGGCTGCTGGCGTGAAAAAGGCACCTGACGAGGTGCCTTTTTGCTGTTTGCAACCGGTGGAATCAGCCGGCCCGGCCGGCGATCTGCGGTGTCTCCACCCGGACATCCCCGCACTGGGCACGGTGACGCAGGGCATGGTCGATCAATACCAGTGCCAGCATGGCTTCGGCAATCGGCGTGGCCCGGATGCCGACACAGGGATCGTGGCGGCCGTGGGTTTCCATGTTGACCGGCTGGCCTTGCCTGTCGATGGAGCGGCGCGGCCGGGCAATGCTGGAAGTCGGCTTGATGGCCATCGACACTTCGATGTGCTGCCCGGTGGAAATGCCGCCGAGGATGCCGCCGGCGTGATTGGACACAAAGCCTTCGGGGGTCAGTTCGTCGCCATGCTCACTGCCCCTCTGGGTGACGCAGCCGAATCCGGCGCCGATTTCCACGCCCTTGACCGCATTGATGCCCATCATGGCGTAGGCAATGTCGGCGTCCAGCCGGTCGAACACTGGTTCACCCCAGCCGACCGGCACGTTTTCGGCCACTACCCGCAGGCGGGCGCCGATGGAGTCGCAGCTTTTGCGGATGCTGTCCATGTAGGCTTCCAGCTCGTCCAGCCGGCTGGTATCGGCGGCAAAGAACGGGTTGGTGTCAACCAGATCCCAGCTGGTGAACGGGATGTCGATGTCGCCGATCTGGGTCAGGTGCCCACGCACGACGATGCCGAAGCGTTCGCTCAGCCATTTTTTGGCAATGGCACCAGCAGCGACCCGCACCGCGGTTTCGCGGGCCGACGAGCGACCGCCGCCACGCGGGTCGCGGATGCCGTATTTGTGCCAGTAGGTGTAGTCGGCATGACCGGGGCGGAAGGTGTCGGCAATGTTGCCGTAGTCCTTGCTGCGCTGGTCCTGGTTGCGGATCAGCAGTGCAATGGGGGTGCCGGTGGTCTTGCCTTCGAACACGCCGGAGAGGATTTCCACCGTGTCCGGCTCGCGGCGCTGGGTGACATGGCGGCTGGTGCCGGGCTTGCGCCGGTCCAGCTCGCGCTGGATGTCGGCTTCGCAGATTGCCAGTCCCGGCGGGCAGCCATCAACCACACAGCCAATTGCCGGCCCGTGGCTTTCGCCGAAACTGGTTACGGTAAACAGGTGGCCGAAGGTATTGCCCGACATGTGAAATTCCCGCTGAAAAGTGGTTTCAAATCCGGCGGGCAGTGTAGCACAAAGGCATCAGAGGGCCGGCCGGCGGCGGAACCAGCCGGTGACGCTCAGGCGGGTGCGGCCGGCTGGCTCGACGGCATGCCAGAAACGGTCGGACAGGAAGGTCACCAGCGTGCCGCCGGCGGGCTGGAGCAACAGGCTGTCGCCCTCCCGGTCGGCAGGCCAGAAGCGCAGGTGGCCGCCGTCCTCGTCCCGCCAGTCCGGTGGGTTGAGATAGAGCACAACGGTGAGGGTGCGCAGGTCGCTGTCGCGGAAGCGGTCAAGGTGAGCCTGGTAAAAGCTGCCGGGCGGATAAACCGCCAGATGGGCTTCGAGGTCATGCAGCCCGAGATAGAGCGCCTGATTGACCGACTGGCGCAGGGACTCCATGCGGGCCTGGTATTGCGCCAGTACCGGATGCGCCGGCGCTTCGTCGATCCACAGCACCTGGTCGGAGCGCACGCCTTCCTGGATGACAAGAGCGCCGCCGCGCCCGACTCCGGCCCGGTGAAACACGCCTTCGGCGTGACAGTGCAAGGTATGTGCGGCCAGTGCGGCCGTGTCGTCCGCCCCCAGGAAATCCGGCCAGACAGCCCAGCCGGCATCAACCAGCCGGTCGAGACAACTTTCGTTGTCGTGTACCCGGGCACTCTTGGGCAGAGGGAGTGACATCCCGGTTTCTCCTCGCATGGATCAGGCGGTGGATTCTAGCGTACTTTGTTTCACCGGCCGGTCAGGCCATGTACGGGCGTTCCTGGAGAAGGAATGCCGGCAGGCATGTACAGCGAGGGATTTTTCAACCAGCCGGCTCACGTCCGGGCGGTTTCAAACAACGGGATTTGCATCCGTAGCCAGCAAAACGGGCTTGCAGCATGACTCATGCACGGCAAGAAGCGTTTTCTGGCATGCAAACCCGTTATTGGTCCAGATCAGACTACCCCGACAAATCAGGAAACAAGCAGCAATCCGCCCGGCTCAATTAAACCACAACAAATCAATGCCTCCCACATGGCAAACCATTCACCCTGTTCACGACATAGATAACAAAAAATAACACTTTATCAGCACAATCAAATTCATATTGAATTACCGGAGAAAATTGTTATGTATAAATTTGACCCGACTGAAGGATAAACAAAATGCAGCGCTATCTGGTTTATTGCGGTGTGCTTATCCTGGGGAGTCCGTGCGTACTGGCAGGAACGGCCACGGCAACGCTTAATGTCACGGCAACCGTCATTTCAGCATGCAGTGTCTCGGTACCGACCAATGTGGCCTTTGGAAACTACAACCCCGCATCCGGCAGTCCGACGAATACCACGGGCACGCTGAATGTCACATGCACCAGCAGTACGCCCTATCAGATTGCCATGGATGCCGGAGCCAATGCCTCCACTGCCAACAACACGACAACCAAGCGCATGCGGGCAGCCGGATCACATTATTTTCCATACAGCCTGTACCTTGATTCGGGGCATACCACCATCTGGGGTGACGGCAACAACTCCAGCAGCCTTTATCCGACCAACTGCACCTATTGCCAACGGGACCGGTGTTGTACAAAGCTACAGCATTTACGGGCAAATCACGGCCAATCAATACGTAGCCCCAGGCTCGTACTCCGATACAGTCACCGTGACAGTCACCTATAGCTGACCATGAAATACCATACCTTTTTAATGACATGGTTTTTATGCTCCACGGCTTGTGCCGCAGACCTCGCAGTACAACCCGTACGACTCCGGTTGTCAGAAAAGCAGAACCGGAGTGTCCTGACCGTAACAAACCGTAGCAGCGAATCCACCTCCATTCAGGTTGATACTTTTTCATGGTTTGATGAAAAAGGAGAAAACCGGCAAGTTCCGTTTAACGGCCTGATCGTCAATCCCCCCATGTTTACACTGGGCCCGTATGGCACCCAGACCATACGTGTGGGAATGCGGAATCCAGCAAAAAATGAGAAAGAAATTGCCTACCGTATTTTACTGAGACAAATACCATCATCCAGCACAATTGACCAGCAAATAAAAAACCTGCAATTCCTGATGCAGATCAGCCTGCCTGTTTATATAGAGCCACCACAAAAAAACTGGTCCATCAAATGGGATGCGAAACACATACAAGCTAACCAGATCACACTGACAGCGCAAAATACCGGATCAATGCATATTGATCGTTCACAAAATCAATGTGAACCCAGCTCATACGAACAGCACTGATGAAGCACTCGCAAACATTGAAGATGCCATGACGCTATTACCAGGGCAGGCATCTATACCCCATGGGGAACAGGAACCAGTACATCCATATGGCGCCACCAGAACAATGATAACAAGCTGGTGAGGCTGGACAGCAGCTGGAGAAAGGATTTCCCCGAGCAAAGGGCCAGCCTGCAAATCGGGGATCTTGTCAGTCAAGGAAGCAGCTGGGGATATCCAGTCAGGTTTGGAGGAATTCAGTTTTCCAGCCGGTTTGAACTGGCCCCGGATTTCATCCCGTTTTCCCTGCCGGTTTTTCATGGGGAGACATCCCTTCCCGCTACGGCAGAGATCTATACGAACACACAAAAACTGGCCCAGCTAGATGTAGCACCTGGTCCATTTGACATACTGGGATTATCTCCACTCCAGGCAGGACAGGGTGAATTACAGCTGGTGGTTCGTGATTTACTTGGGCGACAACAGGTTATTTATCAACCATACTACATTACGCCTCGACTCTTGCAACCAGGAACAAGCGAATTTTCTTATGGTTTTGGAGCCATCAGGAAAAGCTATGGATTTGAAAGCAATCACTACGGCCAGTTAATGGCAAGTGCCTTCAGGCGCACTGGCATCTCACCAGGATTTACATATGAATGGCAAATAGAGGCATCACCACACCAACAAACCATTGGGGCCGGTGGCGCATGGCTATTGCCATATTTTGAAAGTATTTTTCCGAGAGTCATCAACTCCAGCCTGGCTGTCAGCCATGGAAATGATGGCCAGGGAGCACAACTCATACTGGGCATGGAGAAGCAACAACGATCAGGAAATTTCAGCGCACAAATAGGGTTCAGCTCCAGAAATTTTACCCAGGCAGGAATGCTGTCAAATTTCCGGACAAAAAACACAGGCATGATATCCATCGGAATACCTCTACTCAGACAGTGGGTCAATATCGGCTATATCCAGCGCTCATCCTGGCAAAATGACCAACAGTGGCAATTGTCATTGGCAAGCAACATCCGCATCAACAACGTAACCCAGCTTGGCATCAGCATTCTCCACGGGAATACCGGTACGACAGTGCTTGCCGGACTGAATTTCATCCTTGACAGCAGGACAACCATCACTACGGATACCCTGCGAGAAGGCTCGAAACAACAGACAGCCGTACAGTTGCAAAAATCCATGCCCATGGACAACGGCACCGGATACAGGCCAGCGATTCGGGACGCTACCAGGCCGGCATTTCATGGCAAAACCCGTATGCCACACTGTCGGGTGACATTGCTGGCGGCAATGGCCAGTCCGGTTACCAGATTGCTGCCAGCGGCGGGCTGTCATACGCCGGCAACCGGTTGTTTGCATCCAGAAAAATCAATGAAAGCTTTACCGTCGTCGATACCAGCCCGTTCAGCGATATAAGGGGCTACCGGGAAAACCAGGAGCTGGGACGCACGGATGAAACAGGGCTGTTACTGGTACAGGGGCTGCACGCCTATCAAGACAACAGGATCAGCATAGCCATTGATGACCTGCCGCTGGATGCAACAGTCGAGACATTTGAACGGAATGTGGTTCCGGCATGGCGCAGTGGTGGCATCACCAATTTCAGGCTGATGCCACAAAGCGGCTTCAGCTTCCGGCTGGTCGATGACAACGGGCAATTTGTCCCGGCTGGCGCCTTGATACAGACATCTGACCAGCAGCCGTTGGGGCAGGCCGGACTTGACGGGAAAGTCTTCGTTGCTCCGGCCACACCCGTTACCCGGATTACCGCCAGTTGGGATTCAGGATCCTGTTACGCCATGCTGCCCGGAACAATCGGGGCAGCACTCCCTGACCTTGGGACTCTTTCATGCCAAAAAACATCAAGCCGGTGAATTTTCTGCCAGCAATCCTGCTGGCCATTTGTGCTTTTCATGTTCAACAGGCACATGCACTCTGCACGCTGGCATGCAGTTGCAGCGTCAGTGTCACCAGTGTGGCATTCGGCACCTACAATGTTTTTTCACCAACACCCCTGACCGGCACCGGATCAGTGGATGTCAGTTGCGGAGGCGTGGCAGGCCTGCTGGTGCCATACGATATTGCAATATCGGCAGGTGCATATCCGCAAACGGGAGTCAGTACCCGCAGGATGGCCAACGGTTCAAACATGATGGCGTATTCTTTGTACACCAATGCCACCCGTTCAATCATCTGGGGCGACGGCACCGAAGGCAGCCAGAAAATATCGGACTCACTGACTCTGGTATTGCTGGGAAACGTATCCAGAAGTTATCCCGTTTACGGGAGCATTCCTGCGGGACAAATGCTGACGCCAGGTTCGTACTCAGACACGCCGACCGTGACACTGACCTATTACTAGCCTCTGTCCACTCCTGGCTGTTGCATGGCCGTTTTACGGCCGGCCTTCATTCATTTCTGGCCGCTGCCCTTGACCTTGCCAAGGCGCTGCACGCGCAACCGGTAATCGGCACGCTCGCCCTTTTCAGCATTGCTGCGGTACACGAACACGCGCACCACATAACTGCCGTCAGCAGGCAAAACCCCCATCCAGTCACGGGTTTCGGCAATCGGCATGGTCTGCTGCTCGTCATTCCACAACAGGAAATAGGCTGCCGGATGCCCGGTAACCGTCAAGCGCACCTGCTCGCCCTCTCGCCCTTCAAACCGGTAGTCACGCACCTGGCTGCCTTTGACGCTGCCGGAAACAGCGGCAGCATTCTGCCCAAGGGACATGACCGACGAGGATGCCGCCAGGGCCGTCCCCGTGCACAGCATGCCGGTAATCAGCACTCCGGCCAGCCAACCTGTAATTCCCGTCATTGTTCTCTCCGGTCGGATCCAGTCATTGAGGTCGTTACCTTACCTTGAGTCGGGCCCCGGCCCAACTCCGGCACCACAGCAAGCGGACAAGGATCCAGTTGCAGCGAAGCCGGAGGCTGCCGGATGGTGGCCTGAAGCAGCTTGAACAGGTCCACATTCACGGCATCACCAGCCTCCAGCCATTCACCATCTGCCGTAAAGCTGCCCAGATAACGCCAGTCGGCAAACAGGTGCCGCTCGCACCGGCCGGTTACCACGTCCTGCTCGACAACGGCCAGTGCATCGTCAAACGGCCACGATGGCAAGGCATGGCGCGCCAGCACGCTCTCAAGCCGGGTATTGAACTGTGCCGCACTTTCCCGCCCCAGACAGGCTCCGCGGCAACGCCCCAAAGAATGGGCAGAACAGGGACGGCCACTGCGCGACTGTTCCAGTCCCAGCCGTTTGCAGCACAGCTTGTAACTGTCGGCAAACGTCGCCAGCCGCCGCTGCGCTTCGCGCGGATTGCGGAATACGCCGAAACACCGGCCAGCGTGCCCGGCCAGAGCCTCAGCCAAGGGCACCGGCACCGGGCCCAGATACCCTTGCTCGTCGGCCACCAGCCGCCAGGAGAGCGCGGTCTCGTCTGCCCGTCCCTTGCCTCCGGCCAGCGGAGCCGGCAACTGCCCAAGAATCCGGACTTCGCGCAGCGCAGCACCGAACTCGCCCAGTGTTTCGTCCCAGACGACACTGGCAACCCGTGCCGCCAGCCGGGCCTCTTTCTGGTTGCGGACCCGCGGCTGGAAATAACGCAAGACACTGGCACGCAGGTTGGCGGCCTTGCCGACATGCAACACGGTGCCGTCTGCCGCCATCAGGCGGAATACGCCTGGCACGTCCGGCAAATGGTCGACCAGACCAGCGCCAACGCCTTCGGGCAGCTCGACGGCAGCCAGCAAGTCTGCCGCCGCAGCCCGGACCGCATCCTGTCCCAGTTCGGCAACGGCGGTTTGCAGGAACACGTACACCGCCTCGGCATCTCCCAGCGCCCGGTGGCGCATGCCGGGAGGCACGTCGATGCCGTGCCGGGCAATCAGGCTGTCAAGGCTGTGCTTGGCATGCTGCGGATAGAGCCGGCGCGACAGCTTGACGGTGCAGAGCGGATCGGTGGTGAAGGTCAGCCCCAGCCGGCGAAATTCGTTTTTCAGAAAGCCGTAGTCAAAGCGGGCGTTGTGCGCGATCAGCAGCTTGCCGTTCAGGCGCGCCAGCAGTGCCGGTGCCAGTTCGGCAAAAGGTGGGGCCTCCGCCACCATGGCATCGCTGATGCCGGTCATTTCTTCAATGAACGGCGGAATCGGCTGACCGGGGTTAACGAGCTGGGACCAGCGGGTCGTGACCCCGTGGCTGACTTCGACCAGGCCGATTTCGGTAATCCGGTCACGGGTGATGTGACCTCCGGTCGTTTCCAGGTCGACAATGACGTAAGGGCGATCAAACACGGCAACACGCTAAGGGGGATGAAACCAGAAAAGAAAAACGGCACCACAGACGATGCCGTCACACAGCCCGTATTGTAACGCCCTGTCCGGCAGCACACAGCCGCAGGAGCACAAAAAAACGCCACAGACGATCTGCGGCGTTGCAAGCACAACGAGAGGGAATAATCAGGCCTTCTTGGCAGCCGAACGGTTGACGGCAGCCGATGCCACTTTGGCAGAGTTGGCAGCAGCTTCGGCACCGGCTTCGGCCAGCTCGGCACTGACCTTCTTGGCAGTCTTGGTCACGCTGTCATAGGCGGCGGTGGCGCTGGTCAGCATGTTTTTCATGGCGTTGACAGCGGTATCGGAACCGGCCGGGGCGTTTTTCGACAGCTTGTCGAGGTTGGCGCACAGCTGCTTGTTGAAATCCAGCATCTGCTCTTCCATGAAGGCCTGGACTTCGTTCTGGGTCTGGACGGCCACGTCGTACACGCTGCGGGCCATGCCGAATACCTGGTCCACGCTCGGCTGGCTGAACTGGGCCTGTGCATCGGCAAGGCTCTTGACGTCTTTCACTTCGGCCAGGGTCTTGACCACGTCAGCCTGCTCGGCGATCAGCTTTTTGGACAGTTCCAGTTGCAGGTTGGCAAAGCGCTCGGCGCTGGACAGCACGATGGACGACAGGCGCAGGGCCTTTTCCAGCTGGGCTTGTTGCAGGGATTGCAGTTCTTGTGCCTGGTTGAACATGTCGGTTGCTCCGTAATGAATGATTTGGGGTCAAACGGTGCAAGCCAACAGCCGGACTGTATTCGCACTTGGCATTGTGCACCGCAACATCTAACGCTATTTAAGCGGGGCTGCCGCCAGCTGTCAAACCATTTTTGTGCATCGCACCAAAACGTCGTTCCGCCACAACAGGCGTGCCGTGGAAAACCACGCCCGCTCCGGGTACACTTCCTGCCATTCATTTATCCACGAGCAGCGATCCGGCCCCTATGAGCGCCTCTGCCGATCACACCTTCGACATCAAGTCCGCGCGACTCAACCTGTTCTCCATCCGGCTGCGCTCAACCCGACTGGCCGATATCACCCGGGATCTGGACAACCGTTTCTCGGCAGACAGTCCGTTCAGCCGGACACCCGCCATGCTGGACGTCAGCCAGGTCAATCCGGTCGAACTGGATTACCGCGGTCTGGTCGCCCGGTTCGCCCAGTACGGCATCCATCTGGTCGGCGTGCGCCCGACCCCGGCCGGTCTGGAAGGCGCGCTGGACGATGCCGGCCTGTTGCCGCTCGGAGGAGACGAGGCGCTGGACGAATCCCGTCTGGAAGACGAACCGCAACCGCAGACACTGGTGATCGACAAGCCGGTCCGGGCCGGACAGCAGGTATATGCACGCGGCGGCAATCTGGTGGTGCTGGCCACGGTCAGTGCCGGAGCGGAAGTGATTGCCGACGGCGACATCCACATTTACGGCAGCCTGCGCGGCCGGGCGCTGGCGGGAGCACGCGGCCAGCGTGATGCCCGGATTTTTGTCCGGTCGATGCAGGCCGAGCTGCTGTCGATCGCCGGCATCTGGCGCACGCTGGAGCAGGACCTGCCCGCTGCGCTGGCCAGCCGGCCGCTGCAAGTGTTGCTGGAATCGGACAAGATTGTCATGCGGGCCTTGCCCGATTGAGTTGCCCCACTTTTACTGATGGCAACCGCATACCAAAATTCGTGATTGAACAGGGGAAACACTGTGGCAAGAATCATCGTCGTGACGTCCGGCAAGGGCGGAGTAGGCAAAACCACCACCAGTGCAAGCATTGCCACAGGGCTCGCCCTGAAAGGCCACAAGACCATTGTCATCGACTTTGACGTCGGCCTGCGCAATCTGGACCTGATCATGGGCTGCGAACGACGGGTAGTGTACGACCTGATCAACGTGATCCACGGCGAGGCCACCCTCAACCAGGCCATGATCAAGGACAAGCACTGCGACAACCTTTATGTGTTGCCCGCCTCGCAAACCCGCGACAAGGACGCACTGACCGAAGAGGGCGTCGGCAAGGTGCTGGAAGAACTGGCACAGGACTTTGAATATATCGTGTGCGACTCTCCGGCCGGCATCGAGCGGGGCGCGGTACTGGCCCTGTATTACGCCGACGAAGCGATTGTCGTCACCAATCCGGAAGTCTCCAGCGTGCGCGACTCCGACCGCATCCTCGGCATTCTGGCAGCCAAATCCAGGCGGGCGCTCGAAAAACAGGAACCGGTCAAGGAACACCTGCTGATCACCCGTTACGCACCATCCCGGGTCGACAAGGGCGAAATGCTGTCGGTCGAGGACATCCAGGACATCCTGCGCATCCCGCTGATCGGCGTGATTCCGGAAAGCATGGCCGTCCTGCAGGCATCCAACCAGGGGATGCCGGTCATCCACCTGACCGACACCGACGTGGCCGAAGCCTACAAGGACGTGGTGGCCCGTTTCCTCGGCGCCGAAACCCCGATGCGCTTTCTGGAAGCCCCGAAAGTCGGACTGCTCAAGCGGCTGTTTGGAGGATAAGGCATGTCGCTGATTGAAAAACTGTTTGGCAAACGCCAGAAAACCGCCTCGATCGCGCGTGAGCGCCTGCAAATCATCCTGGCGCACGAACGCAACGGCCGGGCCGAACCGGATTACCTGCCGCAATTGCAGCAGGAACTGATTGCGGTCATTTCCAAATACGTCAAGATCGCCCCGGAAGACATCAAGGTACAGCTTGAACGCCAGGACGATCTGGAAGTGCTTGAAGTCAACATCGTGCTGCCTGAACCACAGCAACGCACCGTCGCATGACTCTTACCGAACTCCGCTACATCGTCGCCGTTGCCCGCGAACGCCACTTCGGACGGGCTGCCGCCGCCTGCTTTGTCAGCCAGCCGACCCTGTCGATCGCCGTCAAAAAACTCGAGGACGAACTGGGCGTCACCCTGTTCGAACGCGGGCCGGAAATCACTATCACCGACATCGGCCGCCAGATCATCGAGCAGGCGCAGGTAGTGATTGAAGAAGCTTCGGCCATCAAGCGCATCGCCGGCGAACGCCAGAGTGAACTGGTCGGCCCGCTCAAGCTCGGCATCATTTTCACCATCGGTCCCTACCTGCTGCCACGGCTGATCCCCACCCTGCGGGTGCTGGCACCGGACATGCCGCTGTTTCTGGAGGAAAACTACACCGCCAGACTCGCCGACATGCTCAAAAGCGGCGAAATCGACTGCGCCGTCGTGGCCGAACCGTTTGACGAGCCCAACATCGTCACCTTGCCGCTGTACGACGAACCGTTCGTGGTGGCCACCCCGAAAAGCCATCCATGGTCCACCCGTGACGCCGTGGCTTCATCCGAACTGGTTGGGGAATCGCTGCTGCTGCTGACGCAGGGCAACTGCTTCCGCGACCAGGTGCTGGCCGTATGCGACCGCAATGCCCAGCCACGGGTCGACGGCCACCCGCTGGCACAGGCCCTCTCCGGCAGTTCGCTCACCACCATCCGTCACATGGTAGCCAGCGGGGTCGGCATCACCGTGTTGCCGGCCACGTCGGTCAGCCAGGGAGACCGCGACCTGCTGAGCATCCTGCCGTTCAGCGGCAGCCCGCCGACCCGCCGGGTCGTGCTCGCCACCCGCCGCCACTTCCCGCGCATGAACGCCATCCGGGCGCTGGCACAGGCCATCCGTACCAGCGGACTGAGCCCGGTGCAGATGCTGGATGACCGCGGCGAGCCGCTGGTCCCGGGGCGCTGCGCCGCGCATTGACGCCAGCCGGAACAGCCGGCACACTGGCCAGACCATTCAATCATTCCATTTGCCTGACCGGTTGAATGGCTGGCCTGCTCCGGCAGGAGATCATGGCGCCGCTTTAACGACAACTTGCGGGGCGCCCTCCAAATTCCGCTAAAGCGTCGCCCGTTCCGACCGGGTACGCTGTCGTCGGAGTCTGCCATGTACGATTGCCAAACCGACGCCGCCACCGAATTCAGTTTCGCACCCGAAACGCCAGTCCGGCCCGCCACCTCCCCGGCTCCTCGCTCAACGCTGCGAGGCCGTTTTTACTGCCTGCCCAGACCCGGTCACCAGACTGCCGATCTTGCCGCCTTGCAGACACTGGCCTGCGCCCGTGGCTACCGGCTGGAACGCCACACCCAGGGCTGGTATCTGGCTGACGTCACCTTTGAAGATGCACTGATGCTCAATGCCCGGCTGGGCGAGCGCTTCGTCACCCACTGCGAATTGCGGCTGGCCCGCCCTGTCCGCATGGCCTGACCCGGCCGGCCGGCATGGAGTGAGGGCGGGGCTTTGCGCTAGAATCGCGCGTTCCGCTTTTGCAGTAGATGTCTTGCCATGCCCTCCGCCATCCCCGCCCCGCCACGACGTGCCTGGCGCACCGAATCGTCGGCGCTGCTGCGTCTGGCGACGCCAATGATGATTGCCCAGATGGCCCAGGTCGCCACCGGTTTTGTCGATACCGTGATGGCCGGCCGGGTCAGCCCGGACGATTTGGCTGCCGTATCGATCGGCTCCAGCATCCTCATCACGGTGTTCCTGACCCTGTCGGGCGTCATCATGGCGCTCAATCCGCTGATCGCCCACCAGCTCGGTGCCCGCCAGTTCGACCGTATTGGTCCCGTGGTGCGCCAGGGATTCTGGGTAGCAGCCGGACTGGGACTCTTCGGCCTCGCCCTGATGTTTGCCCTGATGCCGTGGCTGCCGGGCTGGCTGTCGCTGGAAACCAGCGTGGCCGACAAGGTCAACGGCTATCTGGCCGGTGCCGCGCTGGGCGTGCCGGGCATCCTGCTCTATCGCGTGCTGCATGCCTATTCATCCAGCGTCAACCAGACCCGCCCGATCATGCTGGTCAGCCTCGCGGCACTGGCACTCAACGTACCGCTCAACTACATGCTGATCCACGGACTGTTCGGCCTGCCGGCCCTTGGCGGCGCCGGCTGCGGCTGGGCTACCGGCATCGTGTTCTGGTTCAGTTTCGTGGCACTGGCCCTGTATACCCGCTACAGCCGCGCCTACGACACCTGCCCGGTCTGGCAACGGCTGGAGGCTCCCAGCCGGCAGCTGATCGGGCAGATCCAGCGCCTTGGCCTGCCGATTGCCCTGTCGTTCTTCCTTGAGGTCAGCACATTCACCTTTGTCACCCTGCTGATCGCCCGTCTGGGCAGCACCGTGGTGGCCGGCCACCAAGTAGTGATCAACTTCACCACCCTCACCTACATGGTGCCACAGTGCCTTGCCATGGCGCTGACCGTACGGGTCGGCCACGCACTGGGTGCCAACAATCCGCAGCTGGCAAGGTTCCGCAGCCTGATCGGCATCCTGCTTGGCGCCGTCACCGCCATTGCCAGCTCCACCCTGATCCTGTTCCTGCGCACCCCGATTGCCGAGCTCTACACGCCGGACCCACAGGTCGTGGCACTGGCGGCCAGCCTGATGCTGTTTGCCGTGTTCTACCAGTTTTTCGATGCAATCCAGACCATTGCCACCGGCGCCCTGCGCGGCTACAAGTCCACCACCGGTCCGATGCTGGTACACCTTGTCGTGTTCTGGGGACTGGGGCTGGGCGGCGGCAGCTGGCTCGGGCTCAACCAGGTCACCCTGTTTGGCCATGCCATGCCGACCGGTGCCTATGGGTTCTGGGTGGCACTCACCCTGAGCCTGACTTTGGCGGCCTTCATCCTCGGTGCCGTCTTGCTGCATGTCTCCCGCCAGAAACTCAACGATGGCCGCCAGCCAGCCCTGCACGAGGCCCTTGCATGACTTTTTCCGTCCATCCCCGTGCCGACCTGGCGCCCCTGACCACCTTTGGCGTGCCGGCAACGGCAGCCCGGCTGCTGACGCTGGAACACCTGTCCCAGCTGCCGGACATGCTGACCGACCCGGAATTTCAGGCCGGCCCGCGCCTGATCCTCGGTGGCGGCAGCAACCTGCTGTTTACCCGCGACTATCCCGGCACGGTACTGCGGGTAGCGCTGAGCGGTATCCGGGTACTGGCTGATGACGGCGAACACATGCTGGTCGAAGCGGCCGCTGGTGAAAACTGGCATGCCTTCGTGCGCCAGACGCTGGAGCTGGGTGCCTTCGGGCTGGAAAACCTCAGCCTGATTCCCGGCACGGTGGGCGCCGCACCGGTGCAGAACATCGGTGCCTATGGCGTGGAGGCTGGCGACCTGATCGATTCGGTGGTGTGCGTTGACCTCGCCAGTGGTGAGCAGCACGTAGTCAGCGGGACGGAATGCGCCTTTGGTTACCGCGACAGCCGTTTCAAGCACGAGTGGCTGGACCGGCGGCTGATTACGGCCGTGCGTTTCCGCCTGTCGCGCCGTTTCACCCCGCACACCGGCTATGGCGCCATCGCCACCGAGCTGGCCAGCCACGGCATTGACACGCCGGGCGCCCAGGATGTCTCCGACGCAATCTGCCGCATCCGCAGCGCCAGGCTGCCTGATCCGCGCCAGCTCGGCAATGCCGGCAGCTTTTTCAAGAACCCGGTGCTGTCGGCCGAAGCGGCGCAGCAGGTGCTGGCCGGTCATCCCGAAGCCGTGCACTACCCGACGGGTGATGGCCGGATCAAGTTTGCCGCCGGCTGGCTGATCGAGTCGGCCGGGCTCAAAGGTTATCGCCAGGGAGCCGCCGGCGTGCATGACCGGCAGGCACTCGTGCTGGTCAACCATGGCGGTGCGCATGGACAGGACATCCGGGCACTCGCCCATCATGTCCAGGACACGATACGATTACGCTATGGGATTGACCTTGAACCGGAGCCCCTGATCCTGTAGCGACTTCCCTCTTCCTCCATCACCCTGACTGCGAAAGACTTGCCCATGACTGCTCGCCTTACACAGGTCCTGCCGCTGCACGGCCAGCGGATGATCGTCGGTTTTGACAACGGGATCAGCGCCACGTTGTGGCTGTCCCGGGTGACAGCGGGCATGCAGGAAGATTTCAGCGCCCTGGCCGATCCGGCCCTGTTTCGCAGCGCGACGGTCAGCGACAATCAGGTGGTCTGGTCCAACGGCCTGAAACTCAGCGGCGAGCAACTCTACGCCCACGCGCGCGGGCAGCACTGACGCACGTTCCTGCAACAGGGTCGCCATGCGTCAGGCATCAAAAATGCCCGGCATTGCCAGCGCTGAAAAACACTCGAAATACCGGGCCGTCACGTACTTACAGATGACCGGATGCAGCCTGCCGCGATGCCAGGCTGGTGCGGCACGAGGCGCCGGCCAGGAAACGTGACGAACTGAGCCAGTCCTGCTGCGGATAGTAGGCAAACACATAGCTTCCCCGGCTCAGCGTCCGGATCAGTTCGGGTGCCACGGCCGGCCGCACGGCCGGGCAGCCTTCGCTGCGGCCGAGCCGGCCCAGGCTCGGCACCACGCCCGGATCGGCATAGGCCGCCGAATGGATCACGATGCCGCGGGCCTTGCTGTTGTGGTTGATGCCCGGCTCCAGCCCTTCCAGCCGCAGCGAAGTACCGTGCTTGCCCCGGTAGGTGGCACCGGTGCGGAACAGGCCGAGTGAAGTCTGGTAGCTGTTGGGCCGGTTGGAAAACGTGCTGGCCAGGTCACCACCACTGTTCTTGCCGTGCGTGACCCACTCCTCGAACACCAGCCGCGGCTGGCGCAGGTCAAAGACCCACAGGCGTTTTTCCCGCGAAGGCCGCGAAAAATCGATGACCGTCAGGTAATCCTGCCGCTCATCCAGGCTGGATTCGGCACAACCAGCCGCCGACAGCGCCAGGCGGATGGCCTGCGGACTGGCATCCGGTGCCAGACGCAGCAGTTCGTCAGCAGAAGGCAGGGCAGCATGCGCCAGCGGCGCCACCAGGGCACAGGCCGCAGCTGCGCTGCGCCAGACAGAAGATACTCGAAGCATGATCAACAACAATTCCGCAGAAAACGTACGATCCGGGTCAAGCTGGTGATTCTACGCAAAAATCGCTGGATGTCATTAAGAATCCGCAACTTAGAACAGGATCACAGCTCTGCATCCTCATCGGCCAGAATCGGCATATTCCCGCTGGAAGCCGGCTGCCGGTCCACCGGACGGTCGGTAATGACCAGCGTGGTCCCGACCGACAGCGACCCCAGAATGGCAGGAACAAAGCTGTCCGGCAGACGTGCGCCACCGACCTGCTCCAGCATGTCCTGCCCCCGCTCCGGACGGCTCAGGTGCACAGTCAGCCATTGCAGGTTGCGTGCCTCGTCCAGCGTCATGCCGGCAGACGGAGTACTGAGCAGGGTAAAGACCGCCAGGCCCCGGGCGTCCGGCTCGTCGAGTTCCACTGGCACATCACCGACCAGCTGGCCGTTGCGGTAGGCGAACAGGCGTGCATCCTGCCGGCTCAGCAGCAGCGACAATGGCCCGCCCTGCGGATCGGCATCATCCCAGAATGCCGACAGTCCGGCCGGCACGGCCTTGGGCTGGCCCTCGACCACGGACGGAGCCAGCCAGCCCGGGCGCGCGACTTGCGGCGGCGCACTCTGCTCGTCGGCCACGATCACCGTGGTACTGTCAAAACCGGTCACCGTATACAGTTTTTGGGCAAATGCATGCGGCAGGCGTATGCAGCCGTGCGAAGCCGGGTAGCCCGGCAGCGATCCGCCGTGCAGGGCAATGCCATCCCACGTCAGGCGCTGCATGTACGGCATGGGAGCATTGTCGTATTTATTGGAAAAATGCTTGACCCGCTTTTGCAGGATGCTGAACACCCCGGTCGGGGTTTCCATCCCGCGTCGCCCCGAGCTGATGGTAGAGACCCCGATGGCGATTCCGTTGCGGTAGACGTACAGCCGCTGCTCGCTCAGGCTGATCACCAGGGTGATCGGACCAGCCGGTGAAATGTCCGGCTTCCAGCGGAATTCGCCGGGTTTCAGGCTCAGCTCGCTGTTTTCCGCCAGCGAAACATCAGGGTTTGACGGCGCGGGAACACTGGCGGGCTGCGCCCACACGCATGACATGATCCCCATGCCCGCAATCAGAACGGCAATACGACGCAAACCAGTCTCCCAGGCAGCATGAACGGGGCTAGCTTACCAAGATCGCCGGCAGCGGGCGAGTTACCGCAAACTGCTTGTCCCAACCAGCCTGACGTGCCTCTATCCCAGGCACCGCATGGCCAACAGGTACAGCCCGCCGGATACCAGCATGGTAACCGGCAGGGTGGCCACCCACGCCCAGACGATGGCGGACACCGTACCGGCTTGCAGCGCTCCCCGGCGGGCCAGTACGGTTCCGGCCACGGCACTGGTCACCACATGGGTGGTCGACACCGGCATCGCCAGACTGCTGGCCAGCCCGATCGACAGTGCACCGACAGTCTGTGCCACCACACCCTGCGCATAGCTCAAGGGCTGCTGGCCGATACGTTCGCTGACCGTCCGCACCACCCGCCTCCAGCCCACCAGCGTTCCTCCACCCAGGGCCAGCGCCACCGCCAGCATGACCCAGCGCGGCGCGTAGTCGGTCAGCAGCAAGAGCCCGCCCGCCATCCGGGACAGCTGCGCGGCAGGCTCCGCCGGCCACGCATACTGCGCCTGCATCTGCCTCACGGTGGCATTCAGGCACAGCAGGTCCTGCCGGACCTGCTGCCGGGTCCGGGCCGGCCACACTGCCGGCGATTGCGCCAGAGTCCGGCTCAAGCGGGCAGACCATTCATGAGCCCGGGTCACGGGGCACGCCGCTGCCACACCGGCAGAGGGGGGCACCAGCCTGGCCAGAGCAGCCGGGTAAGCCGCATGGAAGGCTTCAAATTGCTGCACAGCCTGGCGGGTACCGGCGAGTGCGGCAACCGAAGCATGCGGATTGATGGCGAACTGCGCCGGCACGATGCTGATCAGCACCAGCATGATCAGGCCCACGCCTTTCTGCCCGTCATTGGAGCCGTGTGCCAGACTCACGCCCAGCGCCGACGAAACCAGCAGCCAGCGTGCCGCTACCGGTGGCTGGCTGCCGGCTTGCGGGACGGCCTGCAAGGGTGAATGCGGCTGCCATGCCAGCCACAGCCGCAAGCCGGCCACGGCCAGCCCCAGACCCAGCAGTGGCGACACCAGCAGCGACAAGCCGATCGTACCGGCTTCACTCCAGCGCACCCCCTCCAGCCAGTTGCCGTTGACCAGCCAGCCATGCGCCGCACCGACTCCCAGCATGGCCCCGACCAGGCTGTGGGTGCTCGAGAGCGGGATGCCGAACCACCATGAAGTGAAATTCCAGAAAATGGCTCCGAGCAGGATGGCTCCGATCAGGATCAGGCTCTGGAGCAGGTCGGTTGCCAGCAACAGGTCCACCGGCAGGATGTGCAGGATGGCAAACGCGACGCCCAGCCCGCCGGCCAGAATGCCGGCGAAATTGCCGGCCGCAGACAGGGCAACGGCAGTCATGGGAGAGAGCGCGCGGCAATAAATGGTCATGGCCACGGCATTGGACGTGTCATGAAAGCCGTTGATTGCCTCGAAAAACAGCGCGGCGGCCAACGCGACCAGCAACAGCGCGATGGCCCAGCCCGGCATAACGGCAAAGAATTCGGCCATAACGGGAAGTCAGGTGAATAACGGGGAGGCAAGACCGCCAGCGTTCTCTATGCGGCTGGTTGTGTTATAGCCAGTGCGTGCCCGGGAGCCGGGCCAGATCAGGCCGGCATGCAAACCGGCCATAAAGGGCGACCCGGTGCCGCCAGTCCGGAAACGGGTTTATGATCGAAAGGCGGCCGACGGGCATGGTGTTCGCACCGGGAAACTGCCAATACGGGCATTTCCGTCACCGCTGATGCGCGGACACGATGCATGCAACCTTCAGATACCGATACGCACACCACGCCCAGTCCGATGATCCCGTGGATCATCGCTATCGCATTCTTCATGCAGATGCTGGACGGGACCATCCTCAATACGGCCCTGCCAGCCATGGCCCGGTCCCTGCACGAAAGCCCGCTGCGCATGCAGTCCACGGTGATTGCCTACATGCTGACCGTGGCCATGCTGATTCCGGCTTCCGGCTGGCTGGCCGACCGCTTTGGCAGCAGGCGCATTTTCCAGACCGCCATCTTGCTGTTCAGCCTGGGATCGCTGCTGTGCGCGCTGTCTCCCACACTGGAATGGCTGACCGCCTCACGCGTGGTGCAGGGGATCGGTGGTGCACTGATGCTGCCGGTCGGGCGCCTGATCATCCTGCGAAGCTATCCGCGGGCGGATCTGGTCCGGATATTGGGATTTGTCACCATCCCGGGCCTGACCGGTCCGTTGCTGGGCCCGATCCTGGGAGGCTGGATCGTGGAAGTACTGACCTGGCACTGGATCTTCCTGATCAACCTGCCCATCGGACTGGCTGGATTCCTGGTGGCAGGCCGGTTTTTGCCCGCGGGCGATGACGTGGCCGCACTGCCGTTTGACTGGAAAGGCTTTGTCCTGTTCAGCCTCGCCATGGTTACCCTGTCCTTTTCACTGCAAGGACTGGGCGAACTGCAACTGGCCCATGCCCAAGTCTTGCTGCTGCTTTTGCTGGGACTGGCCAGCCTGGCGGCTTACTGGTTGCATGCCTCAAGGACTGACGAGCCGATTTTCAGCTTGGCCCTGTTCCGGATCCATACGTTTTCCCTCGGCATTCTGGGCAACATGTTTGCCCGTCTGGGCAGCGGCGCCATGCCGTTCCTGACCCCTCTGTTTTTCCAGACCGCCCTGGGATACAGCCCGTTCAAGGCGGGCCTGACCATGGCACCGCTGGCGCTGGCTGCCATGTCGGCCAAACCGGCAGCCACGTTCCTGCTGAGACGCTATTCCTACCGGCAAGTGCTGACCATCAACACCTTTTTGCTGGGCATCATGATTGCCGGCTTTGCCCTGATTTCCAACCAGATCCCGGAATGGATCATTTACGTCTATCTGGCAATCTTCGGTGCAGTCAACTCGATCCAGTTTACGGCCATGAATACCCTGACCCTGATCGATCTGGGCGGAAACCTTGCCAGCAGCGGCAACAGTCTGCTGTCTGTCGTCATGCAACTGGCCATGAGTCTGGGAATTGCTGCATCGGCGGCACTCCTCAACGGATTTGTCGGCCAGCATGCCTATCAGCAGCTCTTGCCGGCGCAAATCCTGTCAGCTTTTCATGCCACGTATGTCTGCATAGGCATCATGAGCATCATTGCCGTGATGATTTTCCTGCAGCTCCATCCTCATGCCGGACAAAAAACAAACAGCGGTACAGTTGAAGAACATTAAGTTTCAAACCCACAAATAACTGGTTTTTTATTTGCACACATTGCCGATATAGAACATCAAACAGTCACTTTTTGCATATTCATATAGTCATACCATCCAGTCAGGCAGCTGCTTGACGCAGAGTTTGACAACAAATACATCCATTAAAACCCACTTGCAGTTCAGCAGCAATTTGCTATGACATGAAGGTAGCGCACTGAAAGTGTTAGGCCAATGCGTCCAGCACTCCCGATAGTCTAGCGAGATGGCCTTGTTGCAGAAGTCCTGCCGAGCTACCCGGGTAGTGCGAGGTAGACTGGTCCCATGAACCCGCACAAGCTCCACTATCGCCCCCCCCACTGGCCTGAATACAACCGCAGCCTGCAGAACCGCAGTAATCTGACGGTGTGGCTGTCACCCCACATGACCTGGCTGGGTGGATGTACCGGGGCTAACGGGTGGCCAGCGGTTTACACCGATGCCGTGATTCAAACGGTGCTGACACTGAAGTTGTTGTTCAAGCTCGCCTTGCGGCAAGCGCGCGGCCTGGTCTGCAGCCTGTTGAAGTTGCCCGGGCTGGAGTGGCCGGCACCCTGTTTCAGCACCGTCAGCCGGCGGCAGGCCACCCTGACCGTCACTATTCCGGTGCAGCGGCGGACTGAACCCTTGCATCCGCTGGTCGACAGCACAGGGCTCAATATCTGTGGCGAAGGCGAATGGAAGGTCAAAAAGCATGGCACCGAATACCGCCGGACCTGGCGCAAGGTCCATCTGGCCATTGATGCTGAGACGCTGGATGTCCGGGCAGTGGAGATGACCGGCCACCGACAGGGAGACACCACACAAGCGGAAGAACTGTTGTCGCAGCTGGACCCGGCAGAGCTGCTGGCGAGCGTCAGCGGTGACGGCGCTTACGATACCCGGGGCTTCTTCTATCGTGAGGTTCACTCACGGGGGCCACGGTCATCGTGCCACCACGACGGAAC
>NZ_AUHR01000015.1 GCF_000423285.1 Laribacter hongkongensis DSM 14985 | reverse complement strand
TTTGCCAGGTCAGGGCGCAGTTACGGCAGCCGACGGCTGTTGAAGGCGTTGCGCGCCAAAGGCTTGCAGATTGGCCGTCATCGGGTTCGTCGGCTGATGCGTGAGCACCGGCTGCGTACTGCTTGGCGACACAAGTTCGTGCATACGACCGACCGCCGACACGGTTTGCCAGTCGCCCCCAACGTGCTGGATCGGCAATTTGATCCGGTTACGCCCAATCGGGCGTGGGTAACCGATATCACCTACGTACGGACCCGTAGTGGTTGGTTGTATCTGGCTGCGGTGATGGATCTGTTCTCGCGCAAGATTGTCGGCTGGGTGATGGCGCCGGGCATGCCTGCCGGACTGGTATGCGCAGCCCTGCGCATGGCCATTGCCCAGCGCCGGCTAGCGGCTATACAGCCCCCCCATCGATGAGCGAGTATTGTTGATACCTGTTTGTTGTGACAAGGGGAAGCCACCTTATTCGGTGGTGGATTTTTGTTACTCAATATTTTGATTTGCTTGTCGATGTAAAATTAACAGAAGCCTACTTGGTGATCTATATCCATGATAGCTATTGGAAACAATATATTGAAAACAGGATCACCAGAAATTGATTTCATAATTAACGAACCCTCAAATTTAGGAGATGGTATGACCGAGCATGCTGTATCAATAGAGATGTCACTTGAAGAGGCAAGGTTAATATTTAATGCTGGCCGCTTTGATGATGCCGCCAAGCTTTACCTACAGCTAATTAACTCCACCAAAGATGTTGAAAAATTTGAGGCTCAGTTTGGATTGGGAATGTCGTACTACCAACTTGGAAAATATGCAGATGCGTTTCAAGTGGTCTGTAGTTTGGCAGATGTTGTTTCAGAGCCATGTGTGTATGAGCTTGCCCTTGAGGTAGCTTATCATTCCGGACGAATGAATTATTTCCATCTACACGCCCCCCAATGGTATGAGAAGACGCAAGATATTCGTTTGATAGCCCACGCAGTTCGATCGCATCGATTTAAAGGTAATTGGTTAAAGGGGGTTGCACTTGTTGATGGCGCCATAAGTTCAGGCGTGGAAAGCATTGAATTAAATTGCGAAGCATTAATGATGCAGATTGACAGTCCTTATATTGATAGCAAGAATGCCTTTGATGTTCTAATGAAGTCATGGCAAGATACGCTGCACCCCCAAGTTGGATTTGCACTTGCATATGCATGCATTAGACTCGGGCGAGTCGATAAAGCAGTAGAGGTACTGGATTCGCTAGGTGAAAAAAGTTTTAATGGAGATTTCCTCTTTTTAAGAGGATGGTGTCACGCATTAAAAGGTGATATTTTAAAGTCCGAACAATTGATATCTATGATTCTTGAAAAAGATGGCCATCTGGATAATGGCAATCCATATTGGTTGATTTTTTTAAGTAGCTATTATTTATTGCATTCAAGGTGGAATGCCGCAGCTGTTGAGCTAGCGAGACTATTAAACGGTAATGAAGGACTTTATTTGGAGAGCCGATTATTTGCTGATTTGCTATTACGTAAAATACATAATTATGATCAGGCTTATGTTGCCTACATGAAGATTGCCGCAGTTAATGCGGCTTCTGGCGAGGACCTGATGGATATGGCATGGATTAGTTATGGAAAGGGAGATATTGATGAATGCACTAGATTGATTGGTATAATTGAAAATTTCTTTGGACAAAATGAGGAGTCCTCAGCCGCGCGGCTTTTACTGGCGATGGAGAGAAAAGAGTTTTTAGCATCAATAGAAAACGTCGGAATATTGGCTAGCGGAAAAGGAATATTCTCTATTTATTACCGGGCAATATTAGCTTCAGCGAGGGGTAATTTTTCTGATGCATACAATCTATTGATGGAGGGGCTTGCTATCTATCCATCAGATCGATTGCTTGGGATTGCATTGACTGCAGTATTGATTGAAATGTCAAGACATGAAAAAGCATTGGAATGTGCGGAAAATTTTCTAAAAAAAGCCCCCGCTGATTTTTCATTAAGATCAATGGCTCTGTACTGCACAGCCATTTTAGGTGATGCAGGCGCAATGTCATTTCATGACGAGCAGATGGCATTTTATTGCGCCGACCAATATGAAGAGTGGCTAAAAGAGAAGACAAAAGGTGATGACGCGGGTTGCGCTTATATTTTATATTGTCAGTTCTTAGTGAGTAAGCTTAGCTTGTTTCGATCTGTAGATGAAATTGAGTCATTCGTAAAGTCAGCGGAGAGGTATTTTGAATTTTGCGAGAAAGGTTTGGGTCGCGCACTTCTTTCCAATATTTTTTGCCTACTTTTAGCGCTGGATGATGATGTTCGATGTGCAGAGTTTTTGGATAAGTATTCATATCTAACATGGGATGATTCGCTGCTTGCTCGTTATCATTGCCGGTTTTCCCGCTATGAAGTAGCGGAGAAATATGCATTAAAGGCTATTCAAAACAATCGAAATATCGTTAGTTATGATGTTCTCATAAAATTATACATGCATATGGGGTGTAAATTTGATGTCGTTGATGAATTATTACGCGAAGCATTAAGTCTTTACCCAGAAAACAAGAGAATTCAATGGAATGCTGCCTTAGTGTATCAGTCTATGGGGTATGTTATTGAGGCTGATCGATATTATGGAGTAGGGCTTGATCTTGGGGTGCGTAGCCCTCGCAAGTTTATAGCACCTCTTTGGAATGGCGAATCGCTTTTTGGCAAAAAACTACTCTTGTGGCGTGAGCAAGGCGTTGGGGATGAAATCTATGCCATCCAATGGTATGCGGATATAATAAACCTTGCAAAACAGCAAGGGGGGAAAATCAAGATCGAGTGTGACAAGCGCCTTGAGAGGGTGCTAAAAAGAAATTTTCCTAGGGTTGAGATTGAAGCGGCAAACTTAGCTGACGATTTGTCTCGATCTGATTTTGATTTTCATTTGCCTGTTTTTGACTTAAGGAAGCATTTTTTTAAGAGTTATCCATCTGAGGTATTTCGAAAAAGGCATATCAAAGCAGACATTGAACACTCTCGCACCTGGAAGGATAGAGTTTCAAATCTACCGGGAAGACTAAAGGTTGGTATTTGTTGGAAAAGTGGATTGCATAATGCTGATAGAGATAAATACTATGCTTCCATAGAGGATCTAGCGCCTCTATTTGAAATCCCAAATATTTCTTGGGTGATGCTGAATTATTCTGAGTACCAAGAAGATGCAGCTTATTTGTTTGAAAGATTTGGGGTTACTGTTCACATGTGGGATGATTTGGATCTCAAAAATGATTTTGAGGGATGTGCTGCACTGATTGAAAATCTTGATTTAGTAATTTCTGCTGGGTCAACTCCAGGTATGTTTGCCAATATATTGGGAGTGCCTGTATGGTTTTTTGCATACGGCGCTCCTTGTGTTGCATCGGAACCAACATATTATCGGTATGATAACTACCCTGCACTCACATGGTTACGCCACTACTCAGAGAGTTACAGGGAACTGTTTGTGAGAATGGCACAGGCCTTGAGGGAAAAGGGGGTGATCGCAGCACCTTTGCATGATGAAAAATTAAAGTTTGTAGATGTCTGACCGATAACACGAATAGATCGGTTGGTTGATCTATATTTCAGCCGGTGTGAGCAAGAGCTTCTTACCCAATTTTGGAGAGTAACCATGGCCCTCTTTGTCAATACCAATGTCTCGTCTTTGAATGCGCAGCGTAACCTGAACACCTCAACGGATGCGCTGTCCACCTCTCTGCAGCGTTTGTCCAGTGGTTTGCGTGTGAACAGTGCAAAGGACGATGCTGCAGGTCTGGCAATTGCCTCAGGGATGACGTCGCAAATTCGTGGCGGTAACCAAGCCATACGCAATGCCAATGATGCTCTTTCATTGGCCCAGACTGCTGAAGGTGTTCTGGGGCAGATGGAAAGCAATACCCAACGTATGCGTGAGTTGTCGGTGCAAGCCGCTAATGCTACTACGTCGACCGCTAACTTTGCACAGATCAAGCTGGAGCTTGATTCGCTAGCTGCTGAAAATAGTCGCTTGTTGAGTGGCTCGAAGTTTAATGGGCAGGCACTGTTTGATCCTACAAACACTAAGTCATTCACCTTTCAAGTGGGAGCGGGCACTACTGCTGATAACCAGATCACAGTACAGATGGCAAGTGCAGCTTTTAGTCAGGCAGCAACTACAGTTACCTTGGCAACTGCAGGAGATGCACTTACTGCAATCAATATGTTGGATGTCGACTTGGCGAATATTTCCAATATGCGTGCTAACTTGGGTGCTGCCCAGAACCGCTTCTCGGCAGTGGTCTCGAATCTTCAGAGTTTTGTGGAAAACCTTTCAGCCTCTAAGAGCCGCATTATGGATACCGACTTTGCTGCAGAAACTGCCAATATGACGCGTAACCAGATCATCCAGCAAGCTGGTACCGCCATGCTATCGCAGGCTAACCAGTTGCCGAACGCTGCAATGAGCCTTTTGCGTTAACTAGGTTCGATTAATACAAGGCCGCTCGGGTGAATGATATGTGCTCGGGCGGTTTTTCATTCTGACCATATTTGAACGGAGCAATGTCATGCAGGTTTTACCCAATCAACCTAGTGTCACGGTATCGAGTCAGGGCGATATTGCGAGATTCGATTATCTCGTACCGATGGCCGGGCGCAAACCAAGCATCCAATCGGAAACAGCTAAGGCGGTACCGTTAACGGGAGATGCTGCCAAGCCCGCCCTGACCGCTGAGTATGAAAAGCCTATAAATCAAAATGAAACGAAAGAGGTTGTGGATTCACTCAATTACACTATGGGTTTAATGAAAAGTGATCTGTTGTTTACTATTGATGACGACACTAAATTGAAGTTGGTCAAGATTGTCGACAAGGAAACAAAGGAAGTAATCCGGCAGATTCCAAGCGAGGAAATTGTAAGGTTCGTCAAAGTATTTGACGAGTTGCGGGGCGTACTGCTTTCAGAAAAAGTGTAACTTGCGAGAGAATTCTCACAAGAGTCGCATCTGGGCGGTTGTTTTGAGTGTTTTCAGTGACTCGTTTTAAGTCAACTAGGAGGTTGTGATGGGAATCAGCTCTGCTGGCGTAGGTTCTGGCTTAGATTTGGAAGGTATTATCAGTAGCCTGATGGCAATAGAGAAGCGCCCATTGCAAAAACTTGAGCAGCAAAAAAAAGATTTGGATACTCAGGTTTCTGATCTTGGCAAGATTAAAAATGCGCTATCTAGCTTTAAGGAAAAAGCAGCCGCGTTGGGTAGACCGGATTTTTTTAATTCGATTAAAGCAACGGGGAGTGATGATACCGTTGGACGTGTGACGGTAAATGGTGGTGCAGTGCCGGGGATGTACAATGTTTCCGTTACACAGATTGCACAGTCGAGGGTAGACAGTCTGGATGTAAGCAGTCTTTCGCCGGATATCAATGGAAATGTGACGCTACCAGAAAAAATAACTGTGGCGGGGACTGAAATTACTTTAGGCAGCGCGCCTGTTACCATGTCAGTTAAAGACTTGGTTGGTAAAATTAATGCTGAGCCCGGCATGAAAGTATCAGCCGCCCTAGTTAAGTCGTCAGGAGGGGAAAAGATTGTTTTTACCTCAAAGCAGAGCGGTGAAGTCGCTGGCTATTCTGATACGGATTTTAATTTCGGAGCTGGTATTACGGTTCAAAACAACCAGCCGGGCAAAGATGCAGTGGTTAATGTAAACGGAGTGGTCGTTAAAAGCGCAGGCAACAAAATTGATGATGTTATTCCCGGGGTAAGCCTTTCAATTAGTAAGATTGGAAGCTTCTCTGTTAATGTTGAGCAAGATAATGATGCTATTGCTCAAGGGGTCGAAGACTTTGTTAATGCCTATAACGAAGTAGTGGGACTGACAACTCAAATGTCAACTGGGTCATTCAAGGGTGATGGCCTTATGCGATCGATAAAAGATAATTTGTATTCATCCGTATATCGACCCGAAGGTGCAACCAGCATGGCTCCACTTGCCATGATGGGGGTTGAAGTCGGGGTGGATGGAAAGCTCAAATTTACCAAGAGTAAATTCGAGAAGGCATTTAAAGATGATCCAGATACCGTTAAAAAGAATTTGACCGCGACTTCTGCGCAGATAAATAAAATGGTCGATTCCATGCTCCATGACGGTGGGCTAGTGGATGGTCGGCAAGAAGTATTGGACAGCAGGATAAAAACAAATCAGAATCAGCAGGATAGCATGAATGTGCGTCTTGAAAAAACAGAGGCGGCACTGAGGAAGCAATACACCGCATTGGATGTTGCTCTGGCTAAAATGCAGCAGTCACTTTCCCGCATGAAGAGCATGCTCCGCTTGTGATATTGCGTAATTTCAGGTGAATGTGGTCAGGTTTATGCAAAGAAATCTTCGGCAATTTACACGTGTATATGAAAATGATGTCTTGGAAGCTAGGCTCTTGGGAGCCAACCCTGCCGAATTGGTGGAAATGCTGTATGCAGGAGCAATCCGTTCGATTCGAGAAGCTTCCTTGGCTATTGAGGCGGGGCAGTACACCAAAAAAGGAGCATGTTTGAACAGGGCACTGGATATCATTAGCGAGCTTGAAATCACCTTGGATCATGCTCGTGGAGGAGAAATCTCAGTAAATCTTGCTGCGCTGTACGATTATGCGAAGCGCCGCTTGATGGAAGGATCCTCCTCGAATATCCAAGGTAAGTTGGACGAAGTCGCTGTTTTGCTGGAAACTGTTAGAGAGGCATGGGAAGAATTGGGGCACCAGCAACGAGCCGGTGGTAAAGGGCTAGGGAGCAATCATGGCGCCGTTACTGTCTAAACCTGTAGCTTCTTCAGTACTGCTGGATGATCTTGAGTCGAGCCTAATAGCCTTGGAGAATCTTCATTCTGCGGTTGACATGGAGCGCTTTAGTGCACAGTTAAATGCGTTTTTTCGGGCTGAACAGGTGCTAGGCTCTTTTCTTGAAAACCATCTGCTTGATGTATTAGCCAAGCATCGTCTGCAGGTTGTAGTTAATCGGTTTTCCCTGTTGATGGAGGCGGTAGAAGTGCGGCGTGATTATGTGGGGGGGCAACTTGCTGAGCTGACAAATAGGGATCGCCAAGTAGCTCGGATTAATCGGGCTTATAGAAGCTAGTTGTGTAACCCCAGTACGTTGTTCAGTGAAAGTACGACACGCTGAAGGCTATTCAGCGGCTTGTAATGGAGACAGGTATGCTACCTGTACCTGTTAGTGATGCAGAGTGCACCGCTCTCTGTCTGGGGCTGTCATGGATCCAAGCGTAGGTTAACTCGCGCAAAGTTGCCTAAATAATACGCTCGGGAGCTGTAGCCTCGAGTCCGATAGTTTTTGGACTGTCCCGGGGTCAGTAGACAAACTCCTACCTCACGCCGAGGCCCGCTCAAAGGCCTCGGGACTGATGCCGCCCAGGTGACTGTGGCAGCGGGTTCGATTGTAAAAAGCTTCGATGTAATCGAATACATCTGACTTGGCCAGGTCGCGGGTTTTGTAAATCCGTTTGCAGATACGCTCCTTCTTCAAGCTGCTGAAGAAGAACTCTGCCACGGCATTATCCTGGCAGTTGCCACGTCGACTCATGCTGGGTTCAAGGTTGCGGGAGAGGCAGAAACGGCGCCAGTCATCACTGCCATATTGCGAGCCCTGATCTGAATGGACCAGCTCGCGACCAGCAGGTTTGCGCCGCTACAGTGCTATCAGCAGCGCATCCAACGCCAATTTACGGCTCAATGTCGGTTTCATTGACCAGCCCACCACCTTGCGTGAGAACAAGTCGATCACCACCGCCAGATACAGCCAGCCCTGCCAGGTACGGATGCAAGTAATGTCCGTCACCCAGGTCTGGTCTGAACCACCCCGAGTTTCGCGGAGGCCATTTTGTGTGAGTCAGGCCGGCACGGCCTGCTCGCTCAGACTGCGGTAGTAGTTTGCTTCAGCCTCCGCCGGAGGAATGTAGCCTGGCGGGGCCAGCAAACAGTGATGATTGAACCACGAAACCCATTCCAGCGTTGCCAACTCCACCGCCTCCATGTTCTTCCATGGCCCGCGACGATGGATGACCTCCGTCTTGTACAGACCGTTGATGGTTTCCGGCAGCGCATTGTCGTAACTGTCTCCGGTACTGCCGACCGAGGGTTCGATACCGGCTTCGGCCAGTCGCCCGGTATAGCGGATCGATACATATTGCGATCCGCAGTCACTGTGATGGATCATCGCATCCCGCATCGGTTGGCGGGCCCAGAGTGCCTGTTCCAGGGCATCCAGCACGAACTCGGTGTGCATGCTGCGGCTGCCCCGCCAGCCGACGATGTAGCGTGCGAACACGTCCACCACGAAAGCCACGCAGACAAAGCCTTGCCAGGTCGAGACGCAGGTAAAGTCGGAGACCCAGAGCTGGTTTGGCCGCTCGGCCACGAATTGCCGGTTTACATGGTCCTGCGGGCACGTGGCGGCCGGGTCTGGCCGAGTCGTCCGCACCGCCTTGCCGCGCGTCACTCCGCGCAAACCCAATCGCCGCATCAGTCGCTCGACCGTACAGCGTGCCGCGTGCTGCCCCTCGCGTTTCAGCTGACGCCAGACCTTGGCCGCACCGTACACCTGATGGTTGAGCTGCCAGACACGATCGATCTTCTCGCTCAATTGTTCGTCACGGATTGCGCGATTGCTGCGTAATGCCGGGTTACGTTGCCGGGCAGCCTGTCTGCGACAGGCCGAAGGGGCGACCTGCAGTACACGGCAGATCGGCTCGATCCCCAATCGCGCCCGGTGGGTATCGATGAAGGCATTCACGACTTGATGCGGCGGTCGAGCTCCGCCTGCGCGAAATACGCGCTGGCCAGACGCAGGATTTCATTGGCTTTCTTCAGCTCACGGACTTCTCGTTCTAGCGCCTTGACCCGGGCGGCCTCCGCACCGGTCGTTCCGGGGCGCTGCCCCGTGTCACGCTCTTGCTGGCGAATCCAGCGTCGCAGGGACTCGGGCGTGCAGCCGATCTTGCCGGCGATGGAGACGATCGCAGCCCACTGCGACTCGTACTGGTCCTTGGCGTCGGACACCATCCGCACGGCGCGCTCGCGGACTTCGGGGGAAAATTTCATTGACTTTGTCATGGCTCCATTCTCTCAAGTGAGGGAGGCGACGTTCCCCCGTTTTCAGTAGCAGCGGGCTTTAGAGTCCGAGCTTAATTTACCTGATTTCTCTGCGAGAGATTCGGCATAGGCTGCTGGCGTCAAACCACCCAGTGCCCTCTTCGGCCTTTCGTTGTTGTATTCCCTACGCCAGGCTTCGATAACGACCTGGGCATGGCGCAGGCTGGTGAACCAGTGTTCATTCAGGCACTCGTCCCGGAAACGCCCGTTGAACGATTCGATGTAAGCGTTCTGATTGGGCTTACCCGGTTCGGTGAGAAAGAGTTGCACACCACGGGCGTGTGCCCAGCTCAACATCGCACGGCTGCAGAATTCCTTGCCGTTATCAGTCCGGATGGCTTTGGGCAAGCCGCGTGTCTTCGCCAGCTTGTCGAGGACGCGCGTCAGATGCAGGCCGCCCATCGCCCGTTCCGGAACAATGGCAACTGCTTCATGCGTGGCATCATCGACCACCGTCAGATTCTTGATGGCACGCCCCTCTGCCGTCCGGTCGAACACAAAGTCCATCGACCAGACCTGGTTGGCGGCCAAGGGGCGGGCCAGTGGGTGACGGTCTGCCACGGGGATTTTCTTGCGCTTGCGCCGGCGAATTTGCAGACCCGCCTCGGCATAAAGCCGATCCACCCGCTTGTGATTGACCACCATGCCGCTCTGCCGCAGCTTCAAATAGATCATGCCGGCACCGTAGCGTCGGTGCCGTTGCGCAAGCGCGATGATCTGCGCTTTCAGGGCGGCATTGCGGTCGGTGGCGGGCTGGTAACGGAATGAACCGGGGCTCATGCCGGCCAGACGCAGTGATCGACGCTCACTGAGCCCTTTGCCCACCAGATGGCGCACCAGCTCCCGCCGTGACGGTGCGCTCACCACTTTTTTCGCAGGGCCTCTTTGGCAATCTCGTTCTCGAGCATCGTTTCGGCCAGGAGCTTCTTCAGCCGCGCATTCTCGGTCTCCAGCTCTTTGAGGCGCTTGGCCTCCTAGACATTCATTCCGCCGAACTTGTTGCGCCAGAGGTAATGGCTGCCTTCCGGGAAAGCGTGCCTGCGGCACAGCTCTGCAATGGGCATGATGGCTTCTGCTTCGCGCAAGAAGCCGATGATCTGTTCTTCGGTGAATCGTTTCTTCATGTCCAATCTCCATGTGGGGTTGATTGGACTCTAAAACTGGGCGCTACTCAATTCCGGGGGGACGTCGGAGCCTCCACGAAACCCGGGGCGATTTACCCGGCACCTGACGCGACCCGTACACCCCGCCACTGGCTCGCCAGGAGTCGCGAATCAACGCCAGCAACCTGGCATCTTCCCTGGCGTGATCAGACTCGGGACGATGCAGCCATTGACAGAAGCCGGCACGGGCAACTTGCAGTAAACGGCACATGGTCGTCAGCGGCCACGTGTGTCGATGCTCGTTCATGAAGCGGTACCTTACCCGGACTCCCTGGCAAAGTACCGAGCGGCTTTTTTTGGAATATCCCGCTCTTCTTCTGTGCGACGCAGTTGCACCTTCAGGCGAAGAATTTCGCTCCCGGCCTCGATCAGCCCGGCAGCCTGTCTCTCCGGGTTGTCCGGGCTGACTGCTTTCACCATTTGTACAGGCTGTGGCTGGAAACCCCAAGCCGGGCGGAAACCTCGGCAACAGAGTAACCGCGCTCAGTGACCTGCTTGACGGCCTCTTCTTTGAATTCAGGGGTGAAACGCTGTGTGCTCATGGACATCCTCCTATGCTCAACTCATAGGGCAGGATTGCCTACAAGAGCCGGGGCAGTCCAAACACCCTATCGGGATGTTTTGTGGCAGTAGTCCGCTCGTAAGCGTTGGGTGACAGATAGCCCAGCTTCGAGTGCAGTCGCTCATCGTTGTAGGAGCCGACGATGTAGTCCGTAACGTCCCGGGTAGCCTCGCCGTGGTTGGCATAATCGCGCTGCCAGATCCGTTCCATCTTCAGGTTCAGGAAGAAGCGCTCCATCACTGCGTTGTCCCAGCAATTTCCTTTGCGTCTCATGCTCACCCGGAGGCCATGCCGGGCCAGCAACGTGCGGTAAGCATCACTGGCGTATTGGCTGCCACGATCCGGGTGGACGACCAACCCTGCAGCCGTGGATTTGCCCCCGTATTACAGGACACTCATTCCCCGTTAGATTGAGATGACCGCCAGGCGTCGAAACTCCCGTGGAGCACGGTATTTCAGCGCACTGTGCGGGTGATGCTCGTTGTAATGCTCAAAGGCAATCCCAAGGTTTCGCAAGGCGGTTGCGGCGTCAGGTTTCGGCATGTGCGCAACATAATCCCGCTTGATGGTCTTCACCAGACTCTCGGCCATCCCGTTGCTCTGCGGGCTACATACCGGTGTCGTCACCGGCACAAGCCCCAGCTCCCGTGCGAACTTGCGGGTGGCCTCTGCCGTATAGGCCGACCCGTTGTCACTCAGCCATTCTATCGGCACCGGGAGTCTGGCCAGACCGAAGCGCTGCTCCACTGCCTCCAGCATGACGTTCCGGACGTCGTCACCCCGGTAGCCGGCAAGACTGGCTACCCAGCTCATGACTTCCCGGTCACAGCAATCCAGCGCAAAGGTGACCCGGAGCTTGTCACCGTCGTCGCATTTGACCTCGAATCCATCGGAGCACCAGCGGGTGTTACTGTTTGCCACGGCCACTCGCCCTTCATGCCGACGCTGCACTCCAGGCTGTTTTATACGACGGCTGAGCAGCAAGGCATGCTGTTTCATCACCCGGTAAACCCGCTTGGCGTTGACCGGTGCTTGCCCAAGCCTTTGCCGCTGACGCCGCAAGAGTCCCCAGGCCCGACGGTAGCCGTAGCTGGGCAAGTCACTGACAAGCGTCTTCAGATCTGCAATCAGGTCAGCATCATCCGGCTGCCGGTATCGGCGACCGTCTCGCCAATCAGCCGTGCGTCGGCTTCGGACCGCCAGATGGGAGCGCGCGATGCCAAGGCAGTCACTGACCTGTTTCACCGGTCGTCCTCCGGCAACAAGGGCAAGCGCGCAATCCATTTTCGCGAGCGGGCAACCTCCACGGCTTCCCTGAGAATTTCCGCTTCCATGGTTTTCTTGCCCAGCAGGCGCTGCAGCTCCCGAATCTGCTTCATGGCCTCGGCCAGCTCCGAGGCCGGCACCACGGCTTCGCCTGCACTGACCGCTGACAGGCGGCCATCCTGATGGAGCTTGCGCCAATGGAAGAGCTGACTCGGGTTGATGCCATGACGGCGGGCCACCAGCGATACAGTCTGGCCAGGCTCGAAGCTTTCCCTGACCATCGCCAGTTTTTCTTCGATGGACCAGCGGCGGCGGCGCTCTGGCCCCAGAACCTCCAGAGAGGATTTTTTAGCGTGAGTCATAAACACAGTCGTATGCCTATCCCTTAGTTTAAGTGGGAACAGGTGTCCTGTGTTTCAGGGGGCTCATCCAAGCCGGCCGGCGCTGGGCAATGGCCATGCGCAGGGCTGCGCATACCAGTCCGGCAGGCATGCCCGGCGCCATCACCCAGCCGACAATCTTGCGCGAGAACAGATCCATCACCGCAGCCAGATACAACCAACCACTACGGGTCCGTACGTAGGTGATGTCGGTTACCCACGCCCGATTGGGCGTAACCGGATCAAATTGCCGATCCAGCACGTTGGGGGCGACTGGCAGACCGTGTCGGCGGTCGGTCGTATGCACGAACTTGTGTCGCCAAGCAGTACGCAGCCGGTGCTCACGCATCAGCCGACGAACCCGATGACGGCCAATCTGCAAGCCTTTGGCGCGCAACGCCTTCAACAGCCGTCGGCTGCCGTAACTGCGCCCTGACCTGGCAAACGCAGTCTGCAGCTTCACGCTCACCGGACAGAGGCGTGGCTCTGCCAGCGCTCGTTGCCGGGCCGCATGGTAGCCGGACCGACTGACCCCGAGCAGCCGGCATGCGTTGGCAATGTCACCGGCCTTCTCCTGCACGCAGGCAATGCTCCGGTAAATCACCTGAGTTACCGGGCGAAGAAGGCCGATGCTTTTTTTAAAATTGCACTGTCCTCACGCAGGCGGCGTACTTCGGCTTCCAGTGCGCGGATGCGCTGCTGCTCGGCAGTCAGCGGTAAGCCCATCCCGGGTAGACCCTGCTGCTCGGCCTCGTATTGGGCAATCCAGCGGCGGACGGCCGTCTCGCCGATGTCCAGATCCCTGCAGACCTGGCTGATGCGCAGGCCCTGTTCCTTGATCATCACGACCTGGAGCTTGAACTCCACGTCGAATGTTCTGCGTTGCCTGGTTATCAATGTTTCCTCGATGGGTGAATGATCCATCTGTCGAGGTGTCCGTGGAAATTAGACCACGACAGATAACTAAATACCTTTGCCTATCAGGATATACCCATCCTCGCGGTCCGAACTTCTGTTCGGCCCAATCTGCCAGAAATCGTCTCCCCGCAACTTGTTTCCGTTATCCACCAACCCCACGCCCAGCAGAGCACGCAATGTCGGATGGATCATTTCCCACTCCCATTCTTGGTTACGTGCCCAGATAGCAGGGGAGCGATGCTGGTCAATCAGGTAATGGAAGGCATTTTCCGTAATGCCCAGCCAGGACAGGAAGTGCGACAGGTGGCGGGGAGGGCGGTGTACATAACGCCGGACCAGGGCCAGGGCATCGGTGCGGGATAGCCGGCCAAGGCGAATTTCCCGGCAGGCATGATCCACTACCTTGCCGTAACCATGCTTGAGGTATTTGATGTAGTCGTGAGTATCGCTGTAGTTCCAGCAATCCACATCGTTGTAGGTATCAAAAGTCCGGGTCTGCGTGCCGGACTCGTAGCCATACAGCGGCATCATCTGTTCATGCTGGGCCCGCGAATCCCAGCGGATGTAGTTGTTCAGGTAAATGCCCCGGATTCCGACCCGCTCCAGTTCACGGTTGTCGGGGTAGGCAAAAGGCATCATGTCCTGCTCGCTGATACCGTCGAAATCGTCGACCAGATCCTCGGCTTCGTAGCCCATCAGATCATGTTCTTTCCGGTATTTCCGGGTCATCTCGACTTCATCCAGGTGGCTGAACATGCCAACTTGGTCCACCCCTTGGTGGGCGCCCCAGATGATCAGGGGGATTTTGAACTTGACGGCAATCTGGACGGGAAAAACCGTTTGCCCGGCCAGACAGTGCCAATAAATGCTGCCAAACCGCCGGAGTGTGCCCCGGGTGATTTTCTTGACGGTTTCCGGGTTGACGGTCTGCGTCATGATGTCGCAATCCAGACGGATGCGGAGGTTGGCGAGATTCCGGACGCCGATGGCCGTGTTGTACTGCTTGTTGTAGGTCACCAGAAGGGGGTTCAGTCCATACACGTTCTTGATGGTATGAACGATGAAGTAGGAATCCCGGGCACCGCTGACGGGGATGACGCAGTCGTAATTGTTGCCCGACCGGTTACGGTATCCCTCCAGTAGCTGGCGCAGTTTTCCGGCGCGTGCCGCCCAGTCGAGCTGGTCTTTTTCTTCGTGAACCCGGCAGCCACTGCACACGCCCTCCTCATCGAACGTGAGGTGCAGGGGGTGGGCGGAGGTATACAGGCAACGGGAACAGACTTGCATCAGATTACCTCCTTCTCGATACGCACGAATCGCATGTCTTCCAGAGTCTGGTCGGATTTTTTCAGCAGGCGGCCGGCGGCATCGAAAGTGCTTCCGGCATAGTCTGCATGGGTGTCATGGCGAACGGGCACGCTGGAGCGAAGGATCGCCTTGGTCGTGGTCACGCTGTGCTCGGTGAAGTGGAAGAAGTTGGCTGCCGCTGCTGCATGCACGGGGGTTTTCCGGAAAACCTCGGCAAAATGCGCGGCAGTGCCGGCTCCCCCGCAGCAGATCACGGGAACTTCTACGGCGGCACAGATTTCCCGGACCAGGGCAAGGTCGAACCCTTGTTTCGAGCCATCCTGATCCACGGAGTTGATGAAGATTTCGCCTGCGCCAAGCGTGACCATGCGGGCGGCAAATTCGTCCGCCGGCAGTGCGGTGGCCTGGCGGGTCGGGTAATCATGCACCCGGTAGCACTCTGCGTGCCTGACCGCGTCAATTGCGGCGACCACACATTGGCTGCCGAAGATGTCTGCCGTATGGGTGAGGAGTTCCGGTGCATGCAGGGCCGCCTGATTGAAGGCGACTTTATCCGCACCGCTGCGGATGAGCGCCCTCACCTGATCGAGGGTTTGAATCCCGCCCCCGATGGTCAGGGGAACAAGGCAATGCCTAGCCACCTGGCGTACCAGCGCCAGGTCCGGGCCCTGTCCGGCTGGCGTGGCAGAAATGTCCAGCAGGACGATTTCATCCACGCCCCACTGGTTAAGGAATTCAACCGCAATCCGCGGACATCCTACGGGCAGGTAGCGGCGAAAGCCGATGCTCTGCACCACGATGCCGTGCCGGACCACCAGGGTCGCCACCACTCTTTTTTTCAGCATTCGTCTATGGCATTGAAGAAGGAACGGAAAAGCTTGAGGCCATTGTTCTGGCTCTTTTCCGGATGGAACTGCACGCCGAAGATGTGGTCCCGCTGGACGGCGGCCACCACTTCGACACCGTATTCACAGTAAGCCAGCACATGCTCGGCCTCGCACTGGAAGTGGTAACTGTGATCAAAGTAAAAATCGGGCGCCTCTCCGAGGCTGCCAAAAAGCGGTTGCTGCCGTACCGGGCGAATATCATTCCAGCCAACATGGGGTACGGCCAGGCCGGCGGGCAATTCCAGCCGGCGAACTACGCCGGGAATCCACCCCAGCCCCTCATGCCGTCCGCCTTCCTCCGAGAAACTGGCCAGTAGCTGCATGCCGACACAAATGCCGAGGAGTGGGCGCTTCCGCCCGAGGACCGCCTCTGCCAGCAGATCGTCCAGCTGGCGCTGTTTCAACTGTCCGGCACACTCGGAAAAGGCGCCCACGCCGGGAAGAATGATGGCGTCGGCGTCATTGAGTGCTTCGGCAGAGGCAGACAAGGCCACTTTGCGGTATCCGAGGGTGGCGACGGCATTCCACACGGAATCAATATTGCCGACACCATAGTCGGCGATGACAATCCTTGGCTGTTTCATAGGCCGACTCCAACCCGGAATTTCGGGGTGTAGCGTCCCAAGCCTTCCTTGATGAAAAGATCGGTGTTGACGGACTGGTCTACCTGTAACCAGAACTCCTCGACCGTGATGCCGATATACCGGGAGAAGCTCTCGATGTAGCGATCCGCGCACTGACCATCATATTGCTCATTGAGGCGAATCCCTTCTTCCCGGGTCATGCGTCCGTTCCGGATATCCTCGTTGACATAATCCGCGACGCGGCCAAAGCCGAATTTCAGATATTTGATCATCTGGTTGAGGGTCACCCAGTCTTCATCCAGGGAGGTCACGCCGACAGGGTCGCCGATCTCCCAGGGCTTTTCCCGGCGGATATCCAGTCCGCGCAGGGCAGCATAGTTGCCATTGTCGATCAGGGACCAATCCTTCCAGAAATAGCCGAGGAATGTGATGCGCAGGTTGGCATCCTCCATTTCCTGTTCGGACGGATAGATATACTGGAGAATTTGCTGGCGCCTGACTTCGTCGCCAAGCAGCCAAGTAACATCGCCGCCTCCCAGGGTATTCATCCGGCGCAGATTGTTACCGTCAGCCCCGCCCTTTCCCATGACGTTGAGATCGCCGAGCTGCAGGGCTGCATTCTCTCCCCACCAGATCAGGGGGATCTGGTAGGCAATGGCCAGCCGGGGAACGCTGCTGAAAAGGGCCAGTTCCGTGGATTTGCACCAGTTGGTGTACTGGAAAAACCCTTTGCGCATCAGCTTGCGCCAGATCTGGGGGGACGGATTGATGTTGATGCAGTCAAAGCCATGGCGAATCATGTTGGAGACGTTGTCGACGCCTCGCTGGGTAACCTGCTCCGGGGGATAGCTGAGATTGACCAAGAGAGGATTCATGCCCAGCACTTCCCGTACGAACAGGGCTTGTCGCGTACTATCCTTGCCGCCACTGACACCAATAATGCAGTCATGACCGGAGTGACTGTTGGCACGCCCGAATGCCACGATGTCCGCCAGTTCGCGCTTGCGTTCCTCCCAGTCCACCGAAGCCAGACTGGCATGGTAGTTGCACGCAGGGCATACCCCATGGTTATCAAACCGGATTCCCGGGCGGGTATCCGGTTGCAGGCACTTCACACAGTATTTCATACGGGCATCAGGTTTCTGAGGTGGACGATACCCTGGTGCGGTAGCACACAGGCCGGTGCCCAGGGCGGCAGGGAGCCGAATACTTTCCGGCCCGTACGCAGGGCAAGGGTCATGGCATACGTCTGGCAGCCGGCTACCCAGCGACACCGGGATAATGCCTCGCTCAGTGAGCCGGAAGCCAGGTGAACGGGGAATGCTTCGCTGTCGCGCAGGAAGGCAAGGTACTTTTCCGGCGCTTCGGAGGGATGAGGGCGCAGATGGATGGCGGTCGAGGGGAGGAGCCCCAGGGCCGGCAGGGATTCAAGGAAAAACCGCAAGGCCTGGAATTCGCCGGGTTCGTTACGTCCCCAGTCAGCGCGGATCGGCTCGAGGAGATAAAGCAGGGTCGAGGGCGTCGTGTCACGCACCGGCTCGACCAAGGCCGCTTCCCGCTCGCCGTAGCAATCCGGCTGGAGGATGACCATTTTTCCCGGGAACAGGGCTCTGGCCATCTTTTCGGCATCTTCATCCACCACCCAGAATTCGTCCGGCAGCACTTCCCGTCCATGACGGACGAAGCGCTCGCGGAAATGGGTCCAGTGATCCATGACGGCAATGGTGCGTATTCCTGCCATCCGGGCTGCTTCCCTGGCATGGTGTTCCAGATCACTGCCCCAGCCGGTACCGGTGATGATGGCTGCCTCGCCCGTTGGCCGGGGCAAACCGGATCGCCGTGGCGTATCCGGGAAATGGCGTTGCCAGATGATGGCGGCCGGGCCTTCGGCTATGACCCATTCCGGTTTCCAGCGGTAGGTTTGCAGCATGGCCGCGATCTGGTTGGCGCCACCCGCATCGTGGCAGACCACCCCGAATGGGAGGGAAGGATCAAAGTGCATCACGAAATTTTCCGAAATAGACAAGATCCTGCGGAATGCCATCGAGCATTTCCTGGGCGGGACGCACAGCCTCTAGGGTCATGCCGGCACGCTCCATGATCCGGACCATCGCCTGATTGCAGCGCATGGCTCCCCCCGTTACCTTGCGGATGCCTGCCGTGTCCAGAAGCCAGTGCAGCAGCGTGTTCCAGGCATCTTGGCCGATCCCCTGTCCCCATGTCGAGCGGCATCCCAGCATGATCCCCATGTCTGCCGTTCCGTGAGGAACCGCAGCATAGGCCGTCATGGTGCCAACCATCCGCCCGTCTGCCTGGCGGAGGATTTTCAGGAACCGGTGAGGGGATCCGTCGAAAGAGGCGACATAGTCCTGGCAGGATGACGGGGAGTGGTGACGAAACCGCTGGTTACTGAAGCGTACCACCTCGGGGTCGTTGAGCCAGCCGACGTATTCTGTGGTGACATCGGCCGGCAAGAAGGGCTGTAGCGTAACAAGACGCCCGGCTAGGGAATCGATAGGAGGGAGCATCTCGGAATAGGACTGTTGAAAGTGAAATCAGCGCAACCGGTCAAGCTGGGACCAGACTTTGCGGAACGCACCCACGATAGCGGCGATGTCATCCCTGTCCAGATCGTGCACACACATGCCGAAGCCCATGTAGGACACATCGTTGAGATGTTCGGCGACCGGGCAGATTCCCTTTTCGTAAGAAACCTGGCGTCGGCAGATATCGGAAGACCAGGGGAAGCCATGCGAGCCAAACGCTATCTTGCGCTGGTAGAGCGGCAGCAGGTGGATGTTCTGGTAGCGCCGGCTGACACCGACGCCTTCAGCGTTGAGTGCATCGCAAATCCGTTCGCGGGAGACGCCCAGCAGCTCCGTATCCAGCTGCATGGGATAGACGTAATAGACATGGGTGCGATCCGCTCCGATGACCGGCGTGCGTAACCCCGGCAACGCCTGCAGCCCGGCGGTAAGGGCCTCGGCCAGCTCCTGCCGTGAGGACACCAGCCCGGACAGCTTCTTGAGCTGCTCCAGTCCCATCGCGCACTCGATCTCTCCAAGCCGGAAATTGTGGCCCACCATATTGGCAATATTGGTGGCGCCCTTGCCCTCCACGACCACTTCCGCATGGTTGCGGATCAACTGGAGACGCTCGGCGATGTCATCATCGTCCGTCACCAGGATGCCGCCTTCGCCGGTATGGATATGCTTGTGGTAATTCAGGCTGTAGCCACCGACATCCGCGCAGGTGCCAGCATGGCGATCCTTGTAGCGTGCGCCGGGTGCCTGGGCCGTGTCGGAAATCACCTTGAGATTGTGCCGGGCCGCCAGTGCCATGATTTCATCCATATCGGCCGATTGGCCGAAGATATCGGCAACCACAATGGCACGGGTATAGGGCGAAATGCAGCATTCGATACTGGCTGGCGTCAGGTTGTAAGTGTCGCGGTCAATATCCGCAAAAACGGGAATGGCATTCCAGTGCAGGATGGCTGTCGCCGTGGCGCTCATGGTCCATGGTGTGACGATGACCTCATCGCCGGGCTCGATGCCGACTGCACCGATAGCCGCGACCAGACCGGAGGTCCAGGAATTCACGGTAACGGCATGCTTGACGCCGAAGTAAGCCGCAGCAGCCCGTTCGAACTCCCGAACCTTGGGGCCGCCCAGGAAATCCTCATGCCAGGCACCGATGAACTGGGACAGTACCCCGCTCTCAATCACCGCTTTGGCGGCCTCGACCTCTTCCGGCCCTAGCGGGTTGTATTTGCGAAACGGCTTCCGGATGGCCTGAGGGCCACCAAAGAGGGCTAAATCGTCCATGACATTCCTTGTATTGAATCTCTTTCCCGGTAGAGCCGCTCCAGCCAGCCTTGCGAGACCAGGGCCTCGTCGCCAGAGCACAGGGGGTGGCGCTCTCCTTGCAAGGCTCGGGCAAGCGCAGACATCACATGTAACTGGTAGTGATCCATGTCATTGGAAATGGACTGAATGTCGCGGGTCAGTCGGCGGTAGCTGGCAAGCCGGGTATCGGCTTCGACACCTTGCCAGAGGATTTCCCCGCCACGCTCGTACCGCAAGCGACCATTTGCCGCCACAATCTCCACGGTGTAATGGGAGAAACACTCCTCCCGGGCGGCGCAAAACAGGGCCGTTCCCCTTTCATGCTCCAGGAGGAAATCGGCATCGGCATCATTGTCTCCGACCCGCCGGCCGGGAGCAATGATCCGCCCGGCGCGGATGGGCCCCAGCCAGTCGGTCATGAGATCCACGAAATGGGAGCCGTTATGCACCATGCCTTTGGAATACCAGACGACTGCTTTGAGTGGGCCGGCTATCCGGCCATCTTCGATGCGATGCCGCACTTCGCGCACGGCGGGGTCGGCACGGCGAATGAAATTGACAAACAGCGAGACCCCCGCCTGCCGGCACGCCAGTACCATGGACTCGCTCTCGGTGACCTGCGGCGACAAGGGCTTTTCGCAGAGAATGGCCCGGGGATGTATCCGGGTCAGCACCGCTTCCACAACGGCAGGATGGGTCGCGGTCGGGCTGGCCACGATGACAACGTCCGCCTGAACCGGGTCTGGCAGATTGGCGATGTGATCATACGCAGGCAGGCCGGTATGGGCCGAAAACTGCTGCCGGAGTGCTGGATCGGGCTCGATGGCTGCCAGCAAGCGGAACCGGGAATGCTGGAGAAGGGCTCGCGTGTGGCTCAGGACATGGGTCATTGCAGGCAGATGGCGGTCATACCCCATGCCAATCTGACCAAGCCCCACCAGAACGGCAGAGAAAGATTCAGGCGGGACGGTCATGGCCTCAGTCCTCAAAAAGATCCCAGCGGGTCGCTGTTCCCCGGCTGACCGCCACTTTCAGGCGGCGTCCGGGCAGACTGTCGAAATATTTGGGAGACAGACCCATTCCCGGCCGGATGCGGCGAATATCCGCTTCGGTGACGATGCTCCCTGCGGGCAGATCCCGGACGAAGTAAACCGAGCGGCGGAACATCCGGCTGGCGGTTTCGGCCTGCTGGCTACCGAAAGACTCGCTCCCCAGCGATTGCCAGGCACTCAGGGTGTCATGGCACAGGCGCTGCATCTCGTCCGGCTCAAGGGAAAATTCGCTATCCGGCCCCTTGTCCTGACGACTGAGGGTGAAGTGTTTCTCAATGACGCAGGCGCCAAGTGCCACGGCTGCCACGGCGGCGGTCGTGCCCATGGTATGGTCGGAAAGACCGGAAACCGTATCGAAGCGCCGCGCCAGCAGGGGCATCCGCCGCAAATTGGCTTGATCCATGGGGGCGGGATAGCTGCTGATGCAATGCAGCAGGACCAGATCCTGGCAACCGGCCTCCCGGGCGGCATGCACAGCCTCGGCAATTTCTTCTTCTGAGGCCATGCCGGTGGACATGATCATGGGTTTGCCGGTCTGGGCGACGTAGCGGATCAGGGGCAGGTCGACCAGTTCGAAAGAGGCAATCTTGTAGGCTGGCGTGTTCAGGCTTTCCAGCAAATCCACTGCGGATTCGTCAAACGGAGTGGAAAAGACGGTAATGCCCAGCTTGCGGGCATGCTCGAACAGGGCCTGATGCCACTCGTAGGGCGTGTGAGCCCACTGGTAAAGGTCATAGAGTTTATAACCATCCCATAGCCCGCCCTGAATCCGGAAATCCGGGGCGTCGCAGTCGATGGTCAGGGTATCTGCCGTATAGGTTTGCAGCTTGATGGCGCTGGCTCCGCATCGCCAGGCGGCTTCAATCGTCTGCAAGGCACGATCCAGCGAGCCATTGTGATTGGCTGACAGCTCGGCAATCACGTAAGGGGGGTGCGCCGGGCCAATCGGGCGTCCATCAATCGTTATGGTCATGTCAGACTTACCTTTACAAATTCAACTGATAACGCAGACCGTGGCTATCTGCGGACTGGGAAAACCCCAGTTTCCTGAAGATATGCTGCGAGGCCTGGTTGGATGGCTTGACCCGGCCAATGATCCTGGTGGCCGATGTCACCGCGTGGCAGAAGTGGTCCAGTGCCGCTTTCAGGAAAGCCGTCCCTGTTCCCCGTCCGCGCAGGCAGCGATCCATGGAGTAGTGAATCTCCCATTCGTCAGGGGAGAGGCGTTCGAAACGGACGGGGCCGGCAGGGAGACCGGATGCGGTTTCCACGATGTAAAAGCGGCAGCCTTCTGTATCGGCCATTCGCCGCGCCAGCCAATGGTGGTGCGTGAGGGCTTCGATGCGTTCCGCAGAAAACGAGCTTTGCCTGACTTCCGGGTCATTGGCCCAGTCAAGGGTCAAACGCTCATCGGCGGGTTCGACGGAGCGAACTGCAAACGGGAGTGTCATGTCGGCCGCCATCGCGGCAAGCACCCGTGCGCTACCCCATCCATCTACCAGGGACAGGGCGGCGGCTGACATCGCGGACAAGTGCTCGCCCTTGAGTGCCTCCTGCATGGCTTCCCGCAGGCCGGCATCGGAAACCTGCTCTGCATTGCCCAGCCAGCGGATGGCCCCTTGCCGGGCAAGGGCGCGCGATCCGGGGAGCTGATTGTCTGCCAGGGTGACGACATAGGCTGGAACACCAAGGCAGCATCGCTCCCAGCTGGTCGCGCCTCCGGCGCCAAACGCCACGTCAGCCGACTGTAACAAGGGGGCGAGACTGGGCACGTGCCCATGCAGACGGATCCGGGCGTCCTGGCGTGCCAGTCCGGAGAGGGCAGGCCAGTGCGGGCTGGTGGGGGAAACCACCATGTCCAGGGTCACCTCAGGGTCGGCCACCTGTAAAAATGCCTGTGCGACGCGGCCACAGAAATTGTGACTATCGGCAGCGCCAAAATAGGCAAAAACCCGCCGGGCTGGCAGATGGCGCGGTGCCGCCTGGCGGTGTAAGTCCGCGTAGGCTGTTTGCAGCAGGGCGTATCTGGGCCCGAGCAGTTTGACGCAGTGGTCCGCCACGAGCCGGTCATACCGGGATGCCTGCTGGTCAGCCAGGTTCTGGTCCAGCAGCAGGTCACAGTCATGGGCGCGATCGGCCAGATCATCAATAACCATCAAATTCCGACACGCTGGCCGCATCCATTGCTCCCACTCCAAGCCAACACCATAGTGATCAACAATCAGCCAGTCAGCGATACCTGACGATGTAGTCGAAGCCATAGTGTGCGCTGCATCAAGTTCGGCTGGAGCCCCAAGCCATGTCGCATGCTTCTCCGGATCCAGAATCCAGCCATCTTGTACAGGTAATTCTCTACAAGAAAAACCTTCTTCACGGATCAGAGTAATCAGGTTACCCGGATGGGTACGGCAAATAAAAAGAACATCAGCTCCTTGTCCTTGCAAGGCATGGGCCAAAGTCAGACACCGCATGACATGCCCGCTTCCGATGTCTTGCGAAGCATCCGTCCGAAAAACCACTCTCATGAACGAAGTCCTTTAGCTCATGCATGAAGAACCATGCAATGACTTATACATCATTTCAGCACGCAACCAATCCTCCGGTGTATCAATATCCACCACACGCCAACCGGGAATTACCAAACCCACTCCACTGCCATGAATATACGGATTATCCAGCCAAGCCTGGCGGCGCCCCCAGTAGAATTGACCAGCGTCATGATAAGCAGGATCCAGATCCTGTGTCCGCACCAACTCAAACTCTGGAAAAAAAGACTGCAACTGTCCTGTGGCATCTCGACGTAGTGCACGTTGGATAGCAGATGAAAACTCAGTAACCGGAAAACAATAATCAGCCTCCGGAGTCACTTGCAACAATGCCATAGCAGCCTGAATATCTTCAGTTTGAATAAAGGGCACTCCGGGATAAATACAACAAACCATCTCAGAGTGCCACCCAAAGGATTCACATGCAGCAATGGCATGGGCAATCACCGGAACAGTTGGAGTATGGTCATCTGCCAGTTCAGTTGGGCGCACAAACGGGATATCAGCTCCATACTGACACGCAATAGCGGCAATTTCCGGATCATCTGTCGAAACGACCACATGGGAAAATAGTCCGCAGTCTTTTGCAGCCTCAATTGCGTAAGCGATCATTGGCTTCCCTGAGAAAGACCTGATATTCTTCCTAGGAATACGCTTACTCCCTCCGCGCGCGGGGATTACTGCAATATTCATACAGACAATGCTCCCCGTAAGACTTCTATCACATATTGTTGCTGCTCTGGTTTCAGTGAAGAATAAATTGGCAAACTAATTGCCTCTCGATAATAGCGCTCAGCTTCTGGACAATAACCCACCGAAAACCCCATCGCTTCAAAGAAGGGTTGTCGATAAACCGGGATATAATGCAGATTGACACGAATGCCTTGCTTCAGCAAAAAATCATAGACCTGCCGTTGGTTTTTCCCACATCGCTGCTGATCAATCCGAATCGGATAAAGGTGATAACTTGAACACGTATCCTCAAGTTGTTCAAGTTTGGCAAAGGGAGTACACGCAAGAGCCTGATCATACTCAGTGGCAATATTACGACGAGTTTGCACAAACTCATTCAGGCGGGTCATCTGACTCACCCCCAAAGCAGCCTGAACATCCGTCATGCGATAGTTATACCCCAGTCTGATTTGTTGATAATTCCATATTTCGTCCGGCCCATGCCTCAGCATTTCATCCGGATTACTGGTAACTCCATGGCTTCGATATTGCTGCATCAGCCTTGCCAGTTCAGGATTATTTGTCACAGCCATACCACCCTCACCAGTGGTTATAATCTTGACTGGATGAAAGCTAAATATGGTTATATCACTATACTGGCAACCACCAACGGGCATATCCAGATAACGCCCGCCTATTGCATGAGAAGCGTCCTCAATGATGGAAAATCCAAACTCTTGCGACAGAGCATGGATAGCCCTCATATCGCAGCTTTGCCCACAAAGATGTACTGGAATCACCACTTTCGGCAAAGCTCCAACAGCCTTTGCTCGCGCCAGCTTTTCTGCTAGACAAGCAACACTCATATTGCAAGTACCAGGATCAATATCTACAAAATCAATTGATGCACCACAATAAACAGCGCAGTTGGCACTGGCAACAAAGGTCATCGGAGTAGTCCAGACCCGGTCACCATGACTGACTCCCAAGGCCAGACAGGCAATATGCAATGCCGCTGTAGCATTACAGACAGCAACGGCATGAGCCGCTCCACAATAGCTGGCAACAGCATCTTCAAACTGTGGAACCATAGGGCCTTGCGTCAAAAAATCAGAGCGTAAAACCTGTACAACATGATCGATATCATCTTGAGAAATATCTTGCCGCCCATAAGGAATCATTATGAATTACTCTCGACCAACAAAAACATTGAAACAAAATAAATATCCCATCAATAGCTACGACACACTCAGAACACTCCTAATTTATCCTTGTTTTTATTAACCCACGATTTCAGATCGTCCACTGACATCCACTCTGAGTTTGAATCACTCGCATATACAAAACCCTCAACAACTTTCCGGCCATTCTTGATCCTTTCTGGATCAGAATCCCAACCATGAAGACTAGGCAATATCTTGAAATGTTCTTGATATTCATAAGTATGGTAAGAATCCTCCACCCCGATCATCTGTTCATGTAGCTTTTCACCCGGCCGGATACCGACGATGTGCTGGGCCGCACCTGGAGAGACTGCCTTTGCAATATCACAAATATTCATGGATGGTATTTTTTTAACATAAATTTCACCACCAACCATATCTTCAAATGCATGCCACACAAGTTCAACCCCCTGCTCTAGGGTAATCATGAACCGGGTCATTCTCGGATCTGTAATCGGCAAAGATCCGTCGTTCCTGATTGAAATGAAAAATGGAATAACAGACCCACGGGACCCCATTACATTCCCATACCGGACAACAGAAAATCGTGTGCCTTCCGCTCCTGAATAAGAGTTTCCGGCAACAAACAGTTTGTCAGATGCAAGTTTGGTAGCACCATAAAGATTCGTAGGGCTACTGGCCTTGTCCGTCGATAACGCCACAACTCGTTTCACCCCCTTGTCAATGCAAGCATCAATAAGGTTCATGGCCCCGTTGATGTTTGTTTTAATACACTCAAAAGGATTGTATTCTGCTATCGGAACTATTTTGGTGGCTGCGGCATGCACAACAAAGTCAACACCATCAAGAGCACGATAAAGCCGTTCCCGATCCCTGACATCGCCAATAAAAAAGCGCACCCGAGAATCACCAGAAAATTTCTTAGCCATCTCCCACTGCTTCATCTCATCACGAGAAAAGATAATGATCTTTTTCGGATTGAATCTGTTCAGCGTCATTGGCACAAAAGCATTACCAAAAGACCCCGTTCCACCTGTTACCAGAATTGTTGTATTATTAAGCATGATCAATCCAAAATCAAAAAACCAGAATCAAAGAGAGCCATTTCGTGCCACCAAACAAACACGGAAATGGCATAAAACGTCAAAAACCATACATGAACGACTATAGCAATGGGAATATCTTTTCCATCTTGCTCCAGCCTGTATTGCGTAAAACACTATTAACCCTCTCAGCAAAGAAGGCATCATGCTGAAAACTTCGGCAAAATACCTGGACCGTTTCAACCAGCCCCCCCTTTAGAAAGGGCTGGGTTTGCCTGACAACGTCCCGTCAGCATAAGGCGCAATACACAAAACCGAGACACCAGTTGCAAGTAATGACTATAAACAGAGCGGCCACCAAACGGGAACAAGGCACTGAATATTTCATTAAGCAAATAATGCTCAAGCAAAAAAGGGGTATTTTCTGTCAGGCATGTCTGTAACAATTCCAGACCTTGACGATAATTCCCGACCAAAACCTGACTATCTGCATCATTTTTCAGCCCTCCCACCCCCTCCAGCACGCTCTGTTGAACTTGCTGCCGTACAGTCGACAACATGGTCGATTTACTTATTTCTTCTTTACGATAGAGAAAAATAGCAAAGAGCTGGGCTTGCACATCATGGTTAGGCTGCCTCTCCGCCAGAGCAGACAATACCTCTCCCGATTCAACCGTACAGACAAAGCCATCAATCAATTCATTGAGCCCAATTTCTTTCGGCGCATCAACCCAAGCCTCCAGCCTTTCGCAGAACACGCCTAAAACAGCCAGCCTCTGCCACAGCTCCAGTCCTTCCGTACGCATCAGCTGCAGACAGAAAATACGGATTTCACTCATCTGCTCGGCAGAAAAGCTGCTGTGTGCTGCGCTGCAATCAACGGCCGACTTGCGCACCGTCAGGTCATGCATGACGAACTCAAAAGCATCAGGAGACAACAGCGCCTTTCGCGCAGCTTCCGGACAGGAAAGAGCCAGGCTTTGCTCCAGCTGTCCGGCTACCAAGCGGGTTGAGCGAGGATAAATACTGCAAGTGTCAGAAAGGGCAATTTCGCCGTAGTGCAACTGGATGGCACACCACCGCTCTTCCAAAAACGGACATTCTCCGGTTCTCGCATCTAGCCGGATCAACGCATAGCGGGCATCACAAGACTGGCTTCGCTCGCGCTCGATGCAGTCCTTCAACCTGCCCGCCAAAGGACCTGTCTTGATCCGGCGATAAAACCGGACAACGGGTTTATCCAGCGTGACGTTCCAGCCTGCACAGCAGGTATCCTCACATGCGGCTCCGATACACTGGAATTGGGTCACGTATTTGGGTACCAACACTGGGCGAGTCAGGGTTTCATGCATGAACAGGGCTTTCACGACACATCGTTACACAACGACTGGAGAGACTATCCGGTTTATCGACCGTTAGCGTCGACTCTGGACAAAAAAACCGCCCGGCATGGGCGGTTTTGCTTGGGTCTGTACCAGATCAATACTCGCTCATCGGCGGGCAGCTGCATACCAGGTTGCGGTCACCATACACATCGTCGATACGGTTCACGAACGGCCAGAACTTGCTCTCTGCCACGTAAGCCAGCGGGAACAGGCCCTGCTCGCGCGGGTACGGGCGGCTCCAGTCGCCGGTAATGTCCGCCAGGCTGTGCGGGGCATGCTTCAGGGGATTGTCATCCCGCGGCCATTCACCTGCCCCGACCTTGCGGATTTCTTCGCGGATGGCCAGCAGGGCATCAATGAAGCGGTCGAGTTCGGCTTTGGATTCCGATTCGGTCGGCTCGATCATGATGGTGCCCGCCACCGGGAAGCTCATGGTCGGCGCGTGGAAACCGTAGTCCATCAGCCGCTTGGCCACGTCCACCTCGGTGATGCCGGTTTCGGCCTTGAGCGGACGCAGGTCGAGAATGCACTCGTGCGCCACCCGGCCGTTCTTGCCGGTGTAGAGCACCGGATAGGCATCGCCCAGACGCTTCGCGACGTAGTTGGCGTTCAGGAGCGCCACTTCGGTCGCGCGACGCAGGCCGGCCGCGCCCATCATACGGATATACATGTAAGGAATGACCAGGATCGAGGCACTGCCGAACGGTGCCGCCGATACCGCAGTCTGCCCCACGCTTTCGTTGGCGATCGGGCTGACGCAGTGGTTGGCCATGAACGGTGCCAGATGTGCCTTCAGACCGATCGGGCCCATGCCCGGTCCGCCGCCGCCGTGCGGAATGGCGAAGGTCTTGTGCAGGTTCATGTGGCTCACATCAGCGCCAATGTCACCCGGACGCACCAGCCCCACCAGCGCATTCATGTTGGCACCGTCCATGTAGACCTGACCGCCGTTGGCGTGAACGATGTCGATGATCTCGCGGATCGGCTGCTCGAACACCCCGTGCGTGGACGGATAGGTAATCATCAGGCAGCCAAGCTGCTCGCGATGCTGTTCGGCCTTGGCCTTCAGGTCGGCCACATCCACATTGCCATTGTCGTCGCAGGCCACCGCCACCACCTGCATGCCCATCATCTGGGCCGTGGCCGGGTTGGTGCCGTGTGCCGAAGTCGGAATCAGGCAGATGTCACGCCCGCCCTCGCCACGGCTTTCGTGGTAGCGGCGGATGGCCAGCAGGCCGGCGTATTCGCCTGATGCTCCGGAGTTCGGCTGCATCGAGATGGCGTCAAAGCCGGTAATGGCCTTGAGCTGGTCCACCAGCCCGTCGATCAGTTCGGCATAGCCCGTCGCCTGCGCCTTCGGCGCAAACGGGTGCATATCGCCGAAAGCCTGCCAGCTCACCGGAATCATCTCGCTGGCGGCATTGAGTTTCATGGTGCAGCTGCCCAGCGGAATCATGGCGTGATCCAGCGCCAGATCGCGGTTTTGCAGCTTTTTCAGGTAACGCATCATCTCGGTTTCGCTGTGATGCGAATTGAACACCGGATGCGTCAGGATGGCGGATTCACGCTTGAGAGCGGCCGGAAACTGCTCGCGGGCGGCAGCATCCAGCGCAGCAATGTCGGCCGGCTTGCCGGTCAGCAGCTCAACCAGGGCGGCGACATCGGCCCCGGTGGCGACTTCGTGGAATGCCACGGCCAGCGTGGTGTCATTCACGCGGCGCAGGTTGTAGCCAGCGGCTTCGGCGGCAGCCAGCAGGGCATCCGTCCGGGCGCCGGTGTTGACCAGCACAGTATCGAAGAAGGCTTCGCCGGCAATCGCACCGCCGTTGGCACGCACACCGTCGGCAAACAGGCTGGCCAGACGGTGGATACGGGTAGCGATGCGCTTGATGCCTTCTGGCCCGTGATAAGTGGCATACATGCCGGCCATGTTGGCCAGCAGCACCTGCGAGGTGCAGATGTTCGAGTTGGCCTTTTCGCGGCGGATGTGCTGCTCGCGGGTCTGTAGCGCCATGCGCAGGGCACGCTTGCCCTTGGCATCGATCGACACGCCGATGATGCGGCCCGGGGTGGCACGCTTGAAATCGTCGCGAGTGGCAAAGTAGGCAGCGTGCGGGCCACCAAAGCCCATCGGGATGCCAAAACGCTGGGTCGAACCCACGGCGATGTCGGCACCCATTTCGCCCGGGCTCTTCAGAAGCACCAGCGCCATGATGTCGGCGGCTACCGTGACCACGGCCCCCTTGGCCTTGATGGCCGCGATGATGGCGGAGAGATCGCGCACTTCACCATTGGCGCCCGGGTACTGCAGCAGGGCACCGAACACCTCATGGCTGGCAGCTTCATCCGCCGGGCCGGTGACCAGCTCGAAACCAAAATATCGGGCGCGGGTTTTCAGCACATCCTGTGTTTGCGGCAGCACATCGTCGGCCACAAAGAAACCGTTGCCCTTCACCTTGCTGACCCGGCGCGCCATGGCCATGGCTTCGGCGGCAGCGGTGGCTTCGTCCAGCAGCGAAGCGTTGGCCAGTTCCAGCCCGGTCAGGTCGATGACCATCTGCTGGAAGTTGAGCAGGGCTTCCAGACGTCCCTGGGCGATTTCTGCCTGGTACGGGGTGTAGGCGGTGTACCAGCCGGGATTTTCCAGCACATTGCGCAGGATGACCGACGGGGTCAGGGTCGGATGGTAGCCAAGGCCGATGAACGATTTCTGCACCGTGTTCTTGCCGGCGGTGGCGGCCAGATCGGTCAGGGCAGCGTGTTCGGCCACGGCTACCGGCAGCGGCAGCAGGTCGGCGCGGAGAATGTCGGCCGGAATGGTCTGGGCAACCAGATCATCCAGCGAGCCGGCGCCGACCGTGGCCAGCATGGCGGCAATTTCGTTTTCAGCCGGGCCGATATGGCGCTCGACAAATTCGTCGTGGTGTTCGAGTTGGTGCAACGAGGTCATGAGAAGCAGCAATCTGTAGTTCGGGCGAAAAAAGACCCCGCCAGCGGCGGGGCCGGTACGGAGCCGGTCAGCCGACTTCCTTTTCGTAGGCAGCAGCGTCAAGCAGGCTGGCCATGTCGGCCGGGTTCACCAGCTTCAGCTTGAAGAACCAGCCGGCGCCGTACGGGTCGGCGTTGACGGTTTCCGGGGCGCTTTCGAGATCGGCATTCACTTCCAGCACTTCACCGGCGATCGGGGCGTACACGTCGCTGGCAGCCTTGACCGATTCGACCACACCGGCGCCATCGCCTTCGGCCAGCACCTGGCCCACGGCCGGCAGCTCGATGTAAACGATGTCACCCAGCAGTTCCTGGGCGTGGAAGGTCACACCGACGGTCACGACGCCATCACCTTCGTCACGCACCCATTCGTGGCTGGCAACGTATTTCAGATCGGCAGGAATATTGCTCATGAAAGTTCTCCGGTAAGGATGGTAAGCGGACGGCGCAGCGCCAGCGGGCCCGCCATCCGGATGCACGGACAGCCCGGCCGGGCTGCCTCTTTACGTTATTCAGTCAAACACTTTTTTGCCGTTGCGCACGAACGGCAGTTTCACCACGCGGGCAGCAACCAGCTGGCCACGCACCTCAACGGCAGCGCGATCGGTGGTGGCAGCCGGTACCTGGGCAATGGCAATGGCCTGCTTGAGGGTCGGCGAGAAGGTGCCGCTGGTGGTGATACCTTCGCCGGCACCGTCCACGACCACTTTCATGCCTTCGCGCAACACGCCGCGCCCTTCCAGCACCAGCCCGACCTGCTTCATGCTGACGCCACGGGCCTTCTGGGCCTCGATGACATCGCGCCCGATGAACTGGCGACCAGCATCTTTCAGATCGATGGTCCAGCCCATGCCGGCCTTCAGCGGGCTGATGGACTCGTCCATGTCGTGACCATAGAGGTTCATGCCGGCTTCCATGCGCAGGGTGTCGCGGGCGCCAAGGCCGCACGGGGCGACGCCGGCAGCGAGCAGGTCCTGCCACAGGGCGGCAGCATCTGCTGCCGGCAGCATGATTTCCAGACCGTCTTCGCCGGTATAGCCGGTGCGGGCGACAAACCAGCCGTCCGGGCCATCGGTGCAGCATGGCAGCCCCTGGAAGATGGAGAGCGACTGCACCAGGGCAGCACAGGCGGGACGGGCAGCGCAGAACTTGCTGATGGCACAGGGGCCCTGCACGGCCAGCATGGCCAGTTCCGGACGTTCGGTCAGGGTGACATCAAACGAAGCAGCCTGCGCCTGCATCCAGGCCAGATCCTTGTCGCGGGTGGCGGCGTTCACCACCACGCGGTAGCCCCAGGCGGTCAGGTAGACGATCAGGTCGTCGATCACGCCGCCGGCCGCATTGAGCATGCCGGAATACAGGGCCTTGCCCAGTGGCGCCAGCTTGGCAACATCGTTGGCGATCAGGCGGCGCAGGTAGGCCTGGGCATCCGGTCCGGTCAGGTCGACCACGGTCATGTGGGAAACGTCGAACATGCCGGCGTCCGTGCGGACAATTTCGTGTTCCTTGAGCTGGGAACCGTAGTGGATGGGCATGTCCCAGCCTCCGAACGGCACCATTTTGGCGCCGGCGGCAAGATGCAGGGCGTGGAAGGGAGTCTTGGAAAGAGCTGCTGTCATGTCGGCACCGGGTGAATGAAATGCAAATACACCCCTCTGTCCCGGCACCTGAGATTTTCCGGTGCCGCAGCACCGTTAGCCCCTTCGGTGGAGGCCTGACAGCCTCGCTCTCCAGAGTGATTGCGAACCGGCTTGGCGGTCCCTTCATGCAGTCCTTTTGCCTGAGCGATTGCGGGTGTGCTTGCGCCTTCGGCGGTGCTGGCGGTACGGGCCGCCTGCACGCTCTCCTGCATGACCTCGGGATTATCCGGGGCAAGCGGCATCTGTGCAACCACCGGCCGCTTGCCGGGCTGCCGGCAGGGGACGCCAGGGATCGAGAAACAACCGGAAAACCGCCTCGGCATACTGTGCCGATTGCACCAGTGCGGCAGGAGAATCCAGCTCTTCGCGCAGCAGGTTGCAAAAACGCAGCCAGTGGCGGCCGGCCTCGTCACCGTAGGCCACGAAGTAGCGGCAGGCAACAGCCCCGAAGGGATACAGCATCAGTTGCGACAGCATGTGCTGACCGGCATAGGCTGCACCTTCGATCACGTACAGGGCCCCCAGTGCGGCAGCCCGGTCGGGCAGCAGGCAGGGCCAGAGCTGTTTGTGGAAAGTGCGCTCGACCCCCAGTTCCGCCAGGTCGTCATCCAGCAGGGAGAGTCTTGGCAAATAGCCGATTTCATCCAGCAAACCGGCATGCCGGCTGGTCAGCTCGTGCTCCAGCATGCTGAAGCAGCGGTGCAGCCGGGTCAGGATATTGCGGTATGCCTGCTGGTCCAGCATGCCGCCGAAGAGGCCGGTTTCCAGCCACCAGCCTTGCAGGGCGGCATGCAGGGCTTGTGTGTGGCAATAGAGCGCAATCGGTGCCGGTGCGCTGCCGGGAAGTGTCAGCAGGGAATCGACCATGGTGAACGCCCTCTCTCCAGACCAAGCCAGTCTTTCAAGATAGCGGCGACAAGGCCGGTTCACCAGGATTCAGGTGAAGCGAGGCACGCAAAACGGACGACAGTTTTCTGCCGTCCGTCGGGTACTCCAGCCAGTCCGGTTTTCAGCCAGCCAGCCAGGTGGCCGGATGTTTTTCCAGCCAGGTCTTGATGTTGCGGGCATCGTTGATGCGGGCGGACGAGCCTTCGGAATCCAGGAACACCATGATCAGCGGCGTGGAACCCACGGTGGCCATCATGACCAGACACCGGCCTGCCTCCTGGGTATAGCCGGTTTTCGACAGGCCGATCTGCCACTGTCCTTCACGCACCAGCGCGTTGCTGTTGCGGTATTGCAGCATGCGGTTGCGGGCGTAGACCTGCTGGTCGGTGGTGGTGGTGTCCTCGCGGATCAGCGGATAACGATAGGCCGCAGCCACCATGCGGGCCAGGTCTTCCGCAGTCGAGGTATTGCGGCTGTCCAGTCCGGTCGGATCATAGAAACGGGTGCTGTGCATGCCCAGCTGACGGGCCTTCTGGTTCATGCGCGAGACAAAGGCACTGGTGCCACCGGGTGAGGTGCGTGCCAGCGAAGCCGCAGCACGGTTCTCGCTCGACATCAATGCCAGAAGCAGCATTTCGCGCCGGCTCAGCACACTGCCGACTGCCAGACGGGAACTGGTGTTTTTCAGGCGGTCGATTTCCGCCTCGGATATGGTGATCAGCTCGTCCAGCGGCTGTCCGCTGTCCAGCATGACCATCGCCGTCATCAGCTTGGTAATCGAGGCAATCGACATCATCCGGTCGGTATTCTTGCCAAACAGCACTTCACCGGTCTGGGCGTTGACAACCAGGGCGGCACTGGAGTGCAGCCGGGGAACCGAGCTGGCAGCCAGCTGCATTTCGTGTTCCGGCTGGGCCAGAACCAGAGGGCTGGTTGCCAGCAGCATGGCAGTCAGTCCGGATACAAAAAATCGGGACAACATGGGTTTCTCCCTGAGGCAGAAATGGCCGCATCGCGGCCACGGAGAGGACTGGCGAAATTTTAAACGGATTTAAGTCTGTATCGCATGAAATTCAAACGATCGACCCCCCGATTGCCAATCAGACCGACGAGCGTCACCCATCAAGATTCATGCCATCCATATGCAAACATGCAACCATCTGCCGGCAAGCAGCACGCAACATGCTGCCTGATGTGTCCCTACACGTATCCCCGCAGGTTTCAGGCGCAAAAAACCGGCAGGGGCACACCCTGCCGGCTGGCGATACTGGCGGAAGTTTCCGCCACGGATTCAGTAATACTCGATGCCGTTGGTCTCGGTGGAGACAATCGTGCCGGCCTGCCCCTGCACGATCTTTTCAATGTCTTCCAGCGCGCCGATCACCGCCCGCTTGCCGGTCTGCCTAGCAAACTCGGCGGCAGCCTCGACCTTGGGGCCCATCGAACCGGCAGCAAAACCCAGTTTGTCGAGTTCGTCCGGATGCGCCATCCGGATGGCTTTCTGATCCGGCTTGCCCCAGTTGATGAACACGGCATTGACGTCGGTCGCCACCACGAAATAGTCGGCATCCACTTCACGGGCCAGCAGGCTGGAAGCCAGATCCTTGTCGATGACGGCTTCGACGCCCACCAGCTTGCCGTCCTGGTACATGGTCGGAATGCCGCCGCCGCCCGCCGCAATCACTACCGTACCCTTTTCCATCAGCCACTTGATCGGCCGCATTTCAAAAATGCGCTTGGGCCGGGGGCTGGGCACCACGCGGCGGTAGTATTGGCCGTCGGCCTTGACGGTCCAGCCATTGGCCGCTGCCAGCTTGTCGGCCTGGTCCTTGGAATAGACCGGCCCGACAAATTTGGTCGGGTTGGAAAACGCCGGATCTTTCGGATCGACCTCGGTCTGGGTCAGGATGGTGGCCAGTGGCACTTCAAACGGCAGCTCGTTGCCCAGTTCCTGCTCCAGCATGTAGCCGATCATGCCCTCGGTCTGTGCGCCCAGCACATCCAGCGGGTATGGCGTGACCTTTTCATCCACATGCCGGGCGTATGCCTCGTTCTGCAGGCCGAGAAGGCCCACTTGCGGTCCGTTGCCATGCGCCAGCAACAGCTCGTGCTCTCCGGCAACCACCGCCAGCTGCCTGGCGGCGATCCTGACATTGTTGCGCTGATTATCCGCAGTCATGACTTCACCGCGGCGTTGCAGGGCATTGCCCCCCAATGCGACAACCACTCTCATGGCCACACCCTCTCGAAACGGAGCCCGGCTCCGGATGTGAAAGCACGACTGCCGGCACCTTCAGGCTGCGCGGCAGCCGATGACAAACCGCCCTTCACCCGGACTGCCTGCGCAAGCAGTCAGGGACCGGATGAAGGGCAGCAATGGTTCGGCCCGGAATCAGGCCAGCGTGGCCACCATGATGGCCTTGATGGTGTGCATGCGGTTTTCAGCCTGCTCGAAAGCAATGCAGGCCGGACCTTCAAACACCTCGTCGGTCACTTCGATGCCGTCGGCAAACTGCGGATACTGGGCAGCGATCTGCTTGCCGACCTTGGTTTTCGCGTTGTGGAAAGCCGGCAGGCAGTGCATGAACTTGACCTTGGGATTGCCGGTGGCAGCCATCAGCTTCGAATCCACCCGGAACGGCGTCAGCAGCTTGATGCGCTCGCCCCAGCTTTCGATCGGCTCGCCCATCGACACCCACACGTCGGTATGGATGAAATCCACGCCCTTGACTGCCACATGCGGGTCATCGGTCACGGTCAGACGGGCACCGGTGGACTTGCAGATTTCCTGACATTGCTTGACCAGCGCGGGGTCCGGCGACAGGTCTTTCGGCCCGCCGATACGGACGTCCATGCCCAGAAGGCAGCCGATCACCATCAGCGAATGCCCCATGTTGTTGCGGGCATCGCCGACATAGGCGTAGGCGATTTCGGTCAGCGGCTTGTCGCTGTTTTCGGTCATGGTCAGCACGTCGCACAGCATCTGTGTCGGGTGCCAGGCGTCAGTCAGGCCGTTGTAGACCGGCACGCTGGAATAGCGGGCCAGCTCTTCGACGTCTTCCTGGGCAAAGCCGCGGAACTCGATGCCGTCATAGAAACGGCTCAGCACGCGGGCGGTGTCGGCAATGCTTTCCTTGTGACCAAGCTGCGAGCTGCTCGGATCGATGTAGGTCACATGTGCGCCTTGGTCATGCGCAGCCACTTCAAACGAGCAGCGGGTACGGGTCGAGGTCTTTTCGAAAATCAGCGCGATGTTCTTGCCCTTGAGGCGCGGCACTTCGTTGCCGGTGTATTTGGCGCGCTTGAGGTCACGGGCAAGGTCCAGCAGATAATGGATTTCGCGCGGGGTAAAATCGAGTTCTTTGAGGAAATGACGGCTTTTCAGATTAAAGGCCATGGTGGCTCTCCTGTTTGTCAGCCATGAAACACGACGGTCGCATAAAGCGCCCGTCCATATATGACGAGAATGAATGTATCAGAAGTTGATCGGATCGCGAGCGATCGGGCAGGTCATGCAGTGACCACCCCCACGGCCGCGGCCCAGCTCACCGCCGGGGATTTCCACTACTTCCACGCCGGCATCACGCATCAGCTTGTTGGTATAGGTATTGCGGTCGTAGGCCACCACCACGCCACGATCAAGGGCAACCACGTTGTTGCCGTCGTCCCACTGCTCGCGCTCGCGCTGGTAAGCATCGCCGCCGGTATACAGGATCTTGAGTTTCGACAGGCCCAGCGATTCGGCTACCACGTCGAGGAAAGGCTTGTCGTGCCGTTCGAAGATCACCTCGCCCGGCTTGTCGCCGGCACGCAGGCTGGTGCATACGATTTCGTCCACCACGTCCGGGAACACCGACACGAAGTCGTAGTCGAGGAAGCTGAACACGGTATCAAGGTGCATGGCACCGCGGCTCTTGGCCATCTGGCAGGCAATGATGCGGGTCGGGCCATCCGGCTGGCCCAGTGCGTTGCGTGCCACCTGCACCACGGCCTGCGGACTGGTGCGCTCACCCATGCCGATCAGGGCCACGCCCTTGCCGATCGGCATCACGTCACCACCTTCCAGCGTGGCGGAGCCGTGATCCTTGTCACTGTCGCCCCACCACACCTTCACCTTGCCGGCAAAATACGGGTGGAACTGGTAGACGGCCTGCTCCAGCAGGGTTTCCTGCCGGCGGGCCGGCCAGTACATCGGATTGAGGGTGACACCGCCGTAGATCCAGCATGACGGGTCACGCTGGAACTGCGAGTTCGGCACCGGCGGCAGGACGAATTCGGACTGGTCCAGATAGCCGCCGAACAGGCCCTTGGCATCAAACGGCAGCTCGAACTTGGCAATGCCGCCGATCAGGTGTTCGGCCAGCTTGGCAGCCGGCATTTCGTCCAGCCATGCACGCAGGTCGGTCAGCATGCCGATACCGACATTGTCGGCTTTCACCTTGCGGTCAAGGATCCACGCACGTCCGGCCTTGTCTTCACAAACCCTGGTCAGCATGTCGTGCAGTTCCAGCACCTCGATGCCGCGGGCCTGCATCTGGCTGACCATGTAGGCATGATCCTTTTGAGCCTGTTCAACCCAGATCACATCGTCAAACAGCAGGTCATGGCAATTGGCGGGGGTCAGCCGCTTGTGTGCCAGGCCGGGATGGCAAACCATCACCGTGCGCAATTTGCCGCATTCGGAATGGGCTCCAAATTGGGTCATGTGCAACTCCTCGAACGTTACGATGCATATGGCATCAACAAACAAAAACGCCCCGGGTGTTCTGACTTCCCCCAGGGCATTTCCGAATACTCGCTTGCTTAGTGCTTATTGTTCTTTGACGTGAGCGGCGAACCCGGTCACAGGCTCAGCCGGCCGCTGACCAGCTCGTACAGGGCATACAGTCCAAGCACCACAACGATGATGGCGATGATGCCTTCTGCAGAGTTGAACGGCTTTTGCTTCTGTTCACGCCTAGCCCAGATATAGAAGATGAGACCCGGAGCGTAAAGAACCATCGACAGGAACAGGTACTTCGGACCGGCAGCGTAGATCAGCCAGATGCCATAGATCGTCGACACCACGGCAATCAGCAGGTCACGTCCCTTGGAGCCGCCCGTCACATAGGCATCGCCCTTGACCGTGATCATCCAGGCATACAGCGAGCACAGCAGGTACGGAATCAGGATCATCGACGTGGCCAGCGACAGCAGGGCCAGATAGCCCGCCGAACTGAACAGCGTCCAGATCAGGAAGAGCTGCACCAGGCCGTTGGTCACCCACAGGGCGTAGGTCGGCGCACCCTTGGCGTTCACGTGGGCAAAGAACTTCGGCATGGTGCCGTCCTTGCCGGCGAGGAACACGATTTCCGCAGCCAGCAGTGTCCACGCCAGCAGGGCACCGGCCACCGAGATGATCAGGCCGATGTTCATCAGCGCAAAGCCCCACTCGCCCACCACGGCCTTGAGCACGCCAGCGGTCGACGGATTTTGCAGGGCAGCCAGTTCATGCTGCGGCATGATGCCCAGCGACAGCACCGATACGGCCACCAGGATGGCAATGGTGAACAGGAAGCCGATCACGGTTGCCTTGCCCACGTCGGCCATGTTCTGCGCCCGCTCGGAAAACACCGAAGCGCCTTCAATGCCGATGAACACCCACACCGTCACCAGCATGGTGCTCTTGACCTGCTCCATGATGCTGCCCAGAGCCGGGGATCCCCAGAAGTCCAGCGAAAAGGTCTTGACCTGGAAACCGTAGATCACCACCAGGACGAAGATCGCCAGCGGTACCAGCTTGGCAATGGTGGTCAGCGTGTTGATGAAGGTGGCACTCTGCACGCCGTTGAAGATCAGCCATGTCAGCAGCCACAGCAGGATCGAGGCGCACAGGATGGCCCAGCCGGTGTTGCCCTCGCCGAAAAAGCTCAGGGATTCGAACGAGCCGAAGGCCGAGAACATCACCACGAAGTAGGAAACGTTGCCGATCCAGGCCGAAATCCAGTAGCCCCAGGCCGAGTTGAAGCCAATGTACGGGCCGAAACCGGCACGGGCATAGCCGTACACGCCGCCCTTGATGTCCGGGCGGCGGGACGCCAGGTTCTGGAACACGAAGGCAAGGGTCAGCATCCCGACAAAGGTGATGATCCAGCCGATGATGATGGCCCCCGCCCCCGCACCGGCAGCCATGTTTTGCGGCAGCGAGAAAATCCCGCCGCCGATCATGGAGCCGATAACCAGGGCCGTCAGGGCACCCAGTTTGAGTTTGTCGGAAGTCGTGTGGCTTTCGTCAGACATGGTGTCTCTCCGAAACAAGGTCAAGTTATCGTTATGCCGATAAATCGGCAGCCCTGGGCTATGCGGTCAGCCCCTTGACCTGTCATGACGGGGAACCGCTTTTTGGCACAGAAGCTTTCACTGTGCTTTTGGCTTAGTTCAGTCTTACCGACTTTTCAACGCCATCGGTCCAGCCTCTCGCAAATGACAAATACATTTACCGGAAAACAAAAAAACACCCCGGATAATCCGGGGTGTTTTTCGGGCACTCTGCCATGCCCTTGCGGGCAGGCGGTGCAGGGGATTACAGCGACAGGGCGCCGGTAGCCAGTTCGTACACAGCGTAGGCACCAAGCACCACCACGATGGCAGCGATCACGGCTTCGGCAGCATTGAACGGCTTCTGGCTCTGTTCGGCACGTGCCTTGATGTAGAACAGCAGGCCCGGTGCGTACAGGATCATCGACAGGAACAGGTACTGCGGACCGGCAGCGTACACCAGCCACAGGCCGTACACCGAACCCACCAGACCGATCAGCAGGTCCTTGGAGCGGGCAGCTTCGCCAGCCTTGTAGCCATCGCTCTTCACGGCAATGATCAGGGCGTAGGCAGCGCACAGGAAGTACGGGATCAGGATCATCGAAGTAGCTAGCGACAACAGGGCCAGGTAGCCGGCTTCGTTGAACAGGGTGATGACCAGGAACAGTTGTACCAGACCGTTGGTGAGCCACAGCGAGGCAGCCGGAGCGCCCTTGGCGTTGAGCTGACCGAACAGGCGCGGGAACGTACCGTCCTTGCCTGCGAGGTACGGCATTTCAGCCGACAGCAGGGTCCAGGCCAGCAGGGCACCGCCGACCGACACGATCAGGCCGATGTTCATCAGGGCAGCACCCCAGTCACCCAGCACGGCCTTCAGCACGCCAGCAGTGGACGGGTTCTTCAGGGCAGCCAGTTCCGGCTGGGTCAGCACGCCCATCGACAGCACCGACACGGCAACCAGCAGGCCGATGGTCAGCAGGAAGCCGATCACGGTTGCCTTGCCCACGTCAGCCATGGATTGTGCACGGCTCGAGAACACCGAAGCGCCTTCGATACCGATGAACACCCACACGGTCACCAGCATGGTGCTCTTGACCTGGTCAACCACGCTGCCCAGATCAGCCGAGCCCCAGAAGTCGAGCGAGAAGGTGTCGATCTTGAAGGCAAAGACCACGACCAGCACGAACATGGCCAGCGGAACCAGCTTGGCGATGGTGGTGATGGTGTTGATCATGGTAGCGCCATGCACGCCGCGCAGCACCAGGAAGTGCAGTGCCCACAGCAGCACGGAAGCGCACACGATGGCCGGCAGGGTGTTGCCCTCGCCAAAGAAGCCCAGTGCGTCAAACGAACCGAGTGCCGAGAACAGCACCACGAAGTAGGACACGTTGCCGATCCAGGCCGAGATCCAGTAGCCCCAGGCCGAGTTGAAGCCCATGTACGGGCCGAAACCGGCACGGGCGTAACCGTACACGCCGCCTTCGATTTCCGGCTTGCGGTTGGCCAGGGTCTGGAACACGAAGGCCAGCATCAGCATGCCGACAAAAGTGATGCCCCAGCCGATCAGGATGGCACCGGCGCCAGCGCCGGCAGCCATGTTCTGCGGCAGCGAGAAAATGCCCCCACCAATCATCGAACCCACAACCAGCGCGGTCAGCGCGGGTAATTTGAGCTTCGGTGCAGCTTGCGTCTCGTCAGACATTTCGACTCTCCGTAAGTCAAGTTAAAGTTTGTAAAGTTATGGTTTTCTTATATTCTAATTATTTTCTATCCTGGAGCCAAGCGTCTGAACTCACAATGCAAGATTTTGATAGTCAAAGGGCACTTTGCTGTAAGTTTGCTGCAAGAAATGCCGGAAAAGACGAGACCCGGCGCAAGGCCGGGTCTGGCATGAAACAGGCCGGCACCCAAGGTGCCAGACCTGCTCTGGCGAATCAGATCAGTACCATTCGATACCGTTGATTTCGGTGGTCACGATGGTACCGGCTTCGCCCTTGACGATCTTTTCGATGTCTTCCAGGGCGCCGATCACAGCGCGCTTGCCGGTGGCACGGGCAAAGTTGCAGGCAGCCTGCACCTTCGGGCCCATCGAGCCGGCAGCAAAGCCCATCTTGTCCAGTTCGTCCGGGTGAGCCATCTTGATGGCCTTCTGGTCCGGCTTGCCCCAGTTGATGAACACGCTCGGTACGTCGGTAGCGATCACGAAGTAGTCAGCGCCCACTTCGGCCGACAGGATGGCGGAGGCCAGGTCCTTGTCGATCACGGCTTCGACGCCAACCAGCTTGCCGTCCTTGTACATGGTCGGAATGCCGCCGCCGCCGGCAGCGATCACGACAACGCCCTTCTCGATCAGCCACTTGATCGGGCGCATTTCGAAGATGCGCTTCGGCATCGGGCTCGGCACCACGCGGCGGAAGTATTCGCCGTCAGCCTTCACGGTCCAGCCGCGCTCGGCAGCCAGCTGTTCAGCCTGTTCCTTGGTGTACACCGGGCCGACGAACTTGGTCGGGTTGGCGAATGCCGGGTCAGCCGGATCAACTTCGGTCTGGGTCACGATGGTGGCGAACGGCACTTCGAACGGCAGTTCGTTGCCCATTTCCTGCTCGATCATGTAACCGATCATGCCTTCGGTCTGGGCACCCAGCACGTCCATCGGGTACGGAGTGACCTTGCCATCCACGTGGGTGGCATAAGCGTCGTTTTGCAGACCCAGCAGGCCGACTTGCGGGCCGTTGCCGTGGCACATGACCAGGTTGTGGCCCAGACGAGTCACGGCGGCCAGTTGCTTGGCGGCAATCTTGACGTTGTTGCGTTGGTTATCAGCGGTCATGGGCTCGCCACGACGTTGCAGAGCGTTACCACCGAGTGCGACGACTACGCGCATGGTTTTCACCTCGTGAAATTTGGAAAGGGATGTAAATGGTGAAAGGCCAGCCAGTCAAAGACTGACCGGCCTTTTTCAAGACGTCACAGACGCCTCTGGTCAGACCTGGAATCAGGCGCCCAGAGTAGCGACCATGATGGCCTTGATGGTGTGCATGCGGTTTTCAGCCTGTTCGAAGGCCACGTTGGCGGTGGTTTCGAACACGTCTTCGGTCACTTCGATGCCGTTGGCGAACTGCGGATACTGCTTGGCGATATCCTTGCCCACGGTGGTTTCGCTGTTGTGGAAGGCCGGCAGGCAGTGCATGAACTTCACGGCCGGGTTCTTGGCAGCAGCCATCAGTTCCTTGTTGACCTGGAACTTGCTCAGCAGAGCAATACGCTCGTCCCAGACTTCCTTCGGCTCGCCCATCGACACCCAGACGTCGGTGTGGATGAAGTCAACGCCGTTCACGGCAGCAGCCGGATCTTCGGTCAGGGTCAGGCGGGCGCCGGTTTCGGCGGCAATCTTCTTGCACTCGGCGATCAGGGCTTCTTCCGGCCACAGTTGCTTCGGAGCACCGATGCGGACGTCCATGCCCAGCTTGCAGCCGACAACCATCAGCGAGCGGGCCATGTTGAAGCGGGCGTCACCAACGTAGGCGTAGGCGATCTGGCTCAGCGGCTTGTCGCTGTTTTCGATCATGGTCAGCACGTCGGCCAGCATCTGGGTCGGGTGCCATTCGTCGGTCAGGCCGTTGTAGACCGGCACGCCAGCGTAGGCAGCCAGTTCTTCAACCACGTCCTGTGCGAAGCCACGGTATTCGATGGCGTCGTACATGCGGCCCAGAACGCGGGCGGTATCTTTCATGGATTCTTTGTGGCCGATCTGCGAGCCGGACGGGCCGAGATAGGTCACGTGTGCGCCCTGGTCATAGGCAGCCACTTCGAACGCGCAACGGGTACGGGTCGAGGTCTTTTCGAAAATCAGAGCAATGTTCTTGCCAACCAGACGCTGCTCTTCGTTGCCAGCGTACTTGGCGCGCTTCAGGTCGCGCGACAGGTCCAGCAGGTAACGGATTTCACGCGGGGTGAAGTCGAGGAGCTTGAGGTAGCTGCGATTCTTCAGATTGAAGGCCATGATTTAAACGTCCTTTGTCAGGGAACTTGGATTTGGGAGCAATCCGGACCGGAGCCGGCCCGGATTGCCATTGATCATGCTCGGAAAAACAATTACAGCTTCACTGCGTCACGGATGATCGGGCAGGTCATGCAGTGACCACCACCACGGCCGCGGCCGAGTTCGGATGCCGGGATCTCGATCACTTCAACACCGCGATCGCGCATCATCTTGTTGGTGTAGGTGTTGCGGTCGTAAGCCACGACCACGCGACGGTCCAGAGCCACGACGTTGTTGCCGTCGTCCCACTGTTCGCGTTCGCGCTGGTAAGCGTCACCGGCGGTCTGGATGGTTTCAACGCTCGACAGACCCAGCGATTCACGCACCACTTCGGTCAGATGCACGCCTTCGTGACGTTCGAAGCGGACTTCGCCTTCCTTGTCGCCGGCGTAGATGCTGGTGCAGGTGATGTCGTCGACCACGTCCGGGAACACCGACAGCAGGTCCACGTCGAGGAAGCTGAACACGGTGTCAAGGTGCATGGCAGCGCGCGACTTCGGCATCTGGCAAGCCACGACGCGCTGGGCGCCGCCTTGACCCAGGACCGACTTGGCAGTCTGGACCACGGCTTGCGGGCTGGTACGTTCGCCCATGCCGATGAGCACAACGCCGTTGCCGATCGGCATCACGTCACCACCTTCGAGGGTAGCCGGGCCGTGATCCTTGTCGCAGTCACCCCACCATACCTTGACCTGACCGGCGAAGTACGGGTGGAACTGGTAAATGGCTTGCAGGATCAGGGTTTCCTGACGGCGGGCCGGCCAGTACATCGGGTTCAGGGTCACGCCTTCGTAGATCCAGCAGCTCGGGTCACGCTGGAACAGGCTGTTCGGGATCGGGGGCAGCACGAAATCGGACTGGTCGAGGTAGCCACCGAACAGGCCCTTCGGGTCGAACGGCAGTTCGAACTTGGAGATACCGCCCAGCAGGTGTTGGGCCAGCTGGTCCGACGGCATTTCGTTCAGCCAGGCACGCAGTTCGGCCAGCATGCCGATACCGACGTTGTTGGCGCACACCTTGCGATCCAGGATCCATGCACGACCGGCCTTGTCATCCAGCACCTTGGCCAGCAGTTCGCTGACTTCCAGGACTTCGATGCCACGGGCACGCATTTGGCCCACGAAGTAGTCGTGGTCCTTCTGTGCGCGTTCAACCCAGATCACGTCGTCAAACAGCAGGCCATGGCAGTTGTCCGGAGTCAGGCGCTTGTGGGCGAGGCTCGGACGGCAGACCATCACCGTGTGCAATTTGCCGCATTCGGAGTGAACACCAAACTTGGTCATGATGACTTCCTTTCACGTTTAAATGATTCGACCCCCTTCTGACGGGAGGCCAGCATCGGCGCCGATTTCGTACATCAGCTTTTCTGTTGTTCATTATATTAGCGCTCTCTCATACTTCAACACCCCCCTCCCCCCAGGAATCCGGTTGCCGCCTGCAACCAATAATCCGGAAACAGGCCACAATCCGCATTAACCCTTTAAAAACATCAGCTTGACCAACACGCAATTCTTAAGACGATATTCACGGACACACAAATAAGTCATTGATATTTATTGGTATTCCCCTTACCCGACATGAATTTATGAAAAAGGGGGTTTACCCTCCATCCGCTCCTTTCCATACCGTTTCCTACGCGTTTCCGGCGAATAAATCATGCCGGCGGCACGTTTCCCGACATCGGGGATGCCATTCCAGCCCTGCCGATTGCCCGCATCCGCCGTCCGGTTTGCTTTGTATAAGGGCAGCCCTCCCCCGGTCGGTGACAGCCCGTCCCGCAGCCGGCCTCATGCTCCCGGTCATAGCGGGCACGGGCTCCGGCATCACTGCCCTGCCTGCATGCTTGTGTCACATCAAGTTCTCCTGCGTTTTCTCCGCCTTTTCCGGCATCAGAAAGCGGACTGCCCGAAAGGACAATAGGCCGGATACGTGAATCTACTTAGCATGCGAAAGTGAGAATCTGACCGAGGAGAACGCCATGAGCATTCCTGCACAAGCAAAAGTCATCGCCATCCAGGGAGAAGCCAAAGCCATCGCACCGGACGGCAGCGTCCGGATACTCAAGGCCGGAGACATCCTCCAGGCAGGCGAGCAACTGGTCCTGGCTCCCAATGCCTCCGTGCAATACGCCATGGCCGACGGCACCCTGTTCCAGCAAACCGGTGCAGCCGATCCCGTCCCTGTCGAACTGGCCGCGGCAGAAACCGCTGCGGCAGACCCGGCCACCGCCGCAGAAGCCGAGCAGATCATTGCCGCCCTGCAAACCGGCAACGATCCTCTGGGCATCCTTGAAGAAACCGCGGCCGGTCTGACCGGGGGCGGTGGCGACGAAGGCGGCATGTCCTTCGTGCGCCTTGACCGCATCAGCGAAAGCCTCAATCAGCTCTCCATGGCCAGCGGCCAGGCCGAACTGCGCGAAATCCAGACGATTCCCGGCGCCACCAATCCTGCGACCAATCCGGGGACACCGGTCCTCAGCGGACTGGACATCCTCGGCGGCGAACTCTCGGTGTCCGAAGCCAACCTGCCCGGCGGCAGCAGCAATGCCGGCAACGTCAACCAGGCAACGGCCAGCAGCACCTTCAGCATCACCGGCCTCAACGGTGAAACCGCCACCCTCACCATCAACGGCACCAGCATCACCATTGATGCGGCCGGCAATGCCGTCATCCCGGACGGCGGCATCAGCATTGCCACCGACCGCGGCACCCTGACCATCACCGGCATCACCAACGGTACGGTCGAGTACACCTACACGCTCAACGGCTCCCAGACCCACGGCCAGCCGGGCAACGACCAGGTGTCCGACAACATCACCATCACCGTCACCGACCAGACCGGCGATACCGCCAGCGGTTCGCTCGACATCAACATCGTCGATGACGTGCCTACTGCCAATAAAGATACCGTCAGCATCGGGGAGAAGGATGCCCAGGGGGGCTCCACCGACAATGGCAACGTTCTCAGTAACGACGTGTTCGGCGCCGATGCTCCGGACGGCAAGATTGTCTCCGGTGTCACGGCCGGGACCAGCAGCGATGCCCTGACCGGCAATGTCGGTACGGCCATCCAGGGCCAATACGGTTCCCTGACGCTCAATGCCGACGGCACCTATTCCTATGTCCTCACCCCGGGCGTCGACGTACCCAAGGGCTCGGTCTTCGAAGACACCTTCAGCTACACCATCACCGACAAGGACGGGGATACTTCGACCACCACCATCACCGTCAAGATCACCGGTGACGACAAAGTGCCGACCCTGAACATACCGGCAACCGGCACGGCCGGCACCGAGGTATACGAATCCGACCTCGCCACCGGCAGCACTCCGGACGGCAGCCGCGAAAGCACTTCCGGCACCATCACGATCGACCTCCACGGTGAGGCCGGCACGATCACCATCGGAGACCAGCCCTTCCAGCTGGATGCGGCCGGCAATGCCGTCATTCCGGACGGCGGCATCAGCATTGCCACCGACCGTGGCACCCTGACCATCACCGGCATCACCAACGGTACGGTCGAGTACACCTACACGCTCAACGGCTCCCAGACCCACGGCCAGCCGGGCAACGACCAGGTGTCCGACAACATCACCATCACCGTCACCGACCAGACCGGCGATACCGCCAGCGGTTCGCTCGACATCAATATCGTCGATGACGTGCCGGTCATCATAGGCCAGCCCGGTTCGCTAACCGTTGATGAAAGCTTTGCCGATAACATCAAGGGACCGGGTCTGGAGCTGGAAGGCAGCGGATCACAAGCCAGCAGCAGTCTGGACGCAAGCAAGCTGTTCAGTGTCAATGCGGGTGCCGATGGTGAAGCCAGCCGGAACTATTCGCTTGAAATTGCCAATGGATCCACCGGGCTGCAGGCCTTGGTCAATGGTCAAAAACATGACCTGATACTGGTTAAAAACGCTGATGGTTCGATTTCGGGCATGGCCAATGGCACGCCAGTATTCACACTCTCCGTGGATGCCCAAACGGGCCAGGTGACTCTGGAGCAGCATGACGGAGCTTCCCTCTACCATCCGGAGAACCCGGGCAGCACGACAGCGGACCACGACGAAACGCTGACACTGGGTGGCATCAAGGTCAATGCGTCGGTCACGGACAATGATGGCGATACCACCAGCAATTCGGCCGACCTGACCCTGAAGTTCGAGGATGACGGTCCTGCGATCAGTGCAACCGATCCGGTACTGGTCACAAGCACGACCGATCTGGTAGGCCATGGCCGCCTAGACTTCACCGATTACGGTCAGTCTCTCGAGAGCAGCGTCTGGAACGGGCAGATCAGCATGTCGGCAGCCAAAGTGGTTTATGGCAAAGATGGCCAGATTGCCTCGATAACCCAAAGTGGCTCGCTGGGATACAGTGATTACACGGTCGATCAGGACCGCGGCCTGACCGTCAATGGCGGCATCCATCATGAGGAAATCGGGGCAGACAGCAAGGGTAATGCAGAAGCCGTTGTGTTTGACCTGGGGGGCAAGCTCGCCTACGGCATCACCGTCGACTTTGGCGCGTTCTACTCAGGATCTTCCGAGCCGACGGCATGGGACCATGTCTCGGAAAAAGCCCTGATTACCTTCTATCGCAATGGTGAAGTCGTGCACTCCGTCGTGATCACCGGCAACAGCCGCGACGGACAGTTCCAGGTGAGCATCGACGAATACCTTGCCAAGGGTTTTGACAAGGTGGTGATCTCAGCCGTAGACAATGGGGAAAACAGCGACTTCACCATCCAGGGTATTGATTTCGTCACTGCCCTGCCGCCTCTTGTCACCTATTCCGGTACCGTAACCGGAGAATCCGGGGCCGACGGCTTTGCCGAGGGCTATGCCAACGCCACGCTGGATTACAAGAATGGCGACACGATGCAGGTCATCATCAATGGCAAATCCGTAGAAGCCCAGCTCCAAGTCGAACCGGGACGCAGCGGTGGAGCCATGCTGACGGCCACGATAGACGGCAAGCCACTGTTCGTGGTGGTACTTGACGGCAAGGGTGACTGGACGTTCAAGCAGTACGAGTCGTTCAGCATGCCCAACGGCAAGGACTTCACGCTGGATTTCATCACCAAGGACGGTGACGGCGACAGCGCCAGCACTTCGGTCACCATTCCGGTCATCTCGGTCGAAACTCCCAGCCTGACCGTACCGCCCGGTTCTATAACCGTCGAAGAAGCCGCACTGGCAACCGGCACGAATCCGGGCAGTGACAAGGAAAGCACCGAAGGATCGTTTACGGTTTCCATGAACGGAACAGACGGCAAACTGGTCTTGACCGATGCCGGCAACAAGCTGGAAATCACGCTGGATGCCAACGGCTCAGCCAACCCGGCTGCCGGTGAAACCTGGACCCTCCAGACTACCAACGGCACGCTGACCATCCTGTCCATCAAGAACGGACAGGTCACATACAGCTACACCCTGAACCAGGGGCAGCAACATGCACCAGCCGACGGCAACAACGAACTGGACGATTCCATCAGCATCAAGCTGGAAAACTCTGTTGGCACGAGCGAAGGGGCACTGACGGTCACCATCATCGATGATGTACCGAAACTGACCGTGACCCAGCCCGCCGATTCGGCCAACCGTCTGGAAGGCACGGGTGAAAGCCATGCCACCGGCGGCTTTACCCTGGACTACGGCGCCGACGGTGCCGCAACCCGGGGCGCGCTGACCGTTGCCTACGGAACGGACAAGCCGCAACCGCTGGAATTCAATGCGCAGGGCGAAGCCAGCATCAGTATTGCCGGCGGCACGCTGACCGTGACCAGCCTTGGCAACGGCCAGTACGGCTACAGCTTTGACGCCGGCACCGGCACACGGGCCGGTGACCACAGCTTCACCTTTGCCGGCACCGACAAGGACGGCGACACCGCGCGCGACACCATCACCATCAAGGTGGAAAACACCGGGCCGGATGCCGTCGATGACGTGATCTACATCGACAAGGATGCGCACTTCCAGACCACCGTCACCGTGCAGACCGACGGAGCGCTGATTTCGGTCAAGGGCGAAGCCAGCATCAAGGGCAATGTCCATCCTGTTGAGGGCGCAGGCAGCACGGTCCAGTGCGGTCAGCACGCCTCCGGCAACGGCTCGATCAACGAAAACGACACGCTGCTCAAGGAAACCGAAGCCGACTTTTTCGGGCGCTTCTTCACCGACAACAACGGCAACCCGGTCAGCTTCGGCAACCTGATGGCCGAAGGCATGATCCAGACGGTCGTCATCGATCCGTCGTGGACACCGGCCCAGGTCGAACAGGCCCTGAACCAGGCGCAACAGCAGGCAAACGGCAAGATCCTCTACATCACCGGCCCGGACGGCCAGCCGGTCACGCTGACGGTGGACGGCCATACCTTCGGTACACCGGACAACCCGATGACGGTGATCCTGAACGGCAACCTGGTCAACCAGAGCCAGCTGACGGTCAACGGCTTCATGTATGTCGACGGCGACGTCAGCCAGGGCGGACAGCTCACCGTCCATGGCGGCATGGCCTCCACCGGCAACTGGGAATCCAACGGCAGCATCAGCGGCAGCCACCCGGGAGATGGCAACGTCACCACCGAAATCATCGGTCATGCGGACAGCTTCACCCTGACCTTTGAGCAACTGCTGGCCAATGACAGCGATCCGGACGGCAAGCACAGCGACCTGCACATCGCCAAAGGATCCGACCAAGACCCGTCGGTCAAGCTTGCCGACGGCATGGACGACTACTACTCGATCACGGTCGACTACGACAAGGGCACCGTCACCGTCACGCCGCTGGACAAGGACGGCAACGGTACGGTGGACTACGTCAAGGACCTGCAACTTGAGTACAGGGTGACAGACGCCGACAAAGCCACCGACTGGGCCACGGTCACCGTGTCGCCGGTCGATACCGTTACCGGCACCAGCCACGGCGACACCCTGCTCGGCGACAGCTCCGGCGAAATCATCACCGGTGACGTCAGCGGTTCCGGCGGCATCAGCACGCCAGGGATGAACTACAACCTGTGCATCATCCTCGACAGTTCGGGCTCGATGGAATCGTACATGAGCACGGGCGGCTACTCGTCCAGCGCCCGGATCGACGTGGCCAAGAACGCCATCCAGACCCTGCTCGACAACATGGCCGACTTTGACGGCACCATCAACCTGAGCATTGTCGACTTCGACTCGGGCAGCAAGATGGCGCTGCAAGGCGTGACCCTGCGCGACCTGTGCGTACAGGATGCCCAGGGCAACTGGCATCTGGACACCTCGTCTGGCTCCACCTTCATGCAGGCCATGGGCAACATCACGGCAACTGGCAACACCAACTACGAATCGGCCTTCATGCAGGCCGAGCAGTGGTTCAGCCAGCAGCCGACAGACGGGTACACCAACCACACCTACTTTGTTACCGACGGCAAACCGACTTCACGGTACGAGAACTCGTTTGCCGACAAGATCAGCCACACCGTTTCGTTTGATTCGGTCACCGTTCCGAACTCGGACAACTGGAGTGGCAAAGACTGGAGCGGCAAAGAGCGGATATCCTGGACTGCCGAAGTTGACGGGACCGACGTGTCGTATCGCGTGGTTCGTTCCGGCTCGGACAGCTCCAGGTCGTATGAGCTGCAATACAACAACGGCAGCAAGTGGGTCACCCTCCTGAACCAGAAAAACGATCCCACCGACGGGCGCACCATCACGCTCGACAAGGAGGTCTCGTTCACGACCACTGACAATGTCACCGTCCAGATTCCGACCGGTCAGGCACTGGGACAGGCATGGCACGACCAGGCCACGGGGCAGACTTATCGCCTCGAACAAGGGGAACGCAACAGTTACGGCACTTATACGGCCAAAGTCGTGCGCGTCAACGACGATGGCACAACCACAGTGGTCATCAAGGACCTGATGACTACCGACGGTAGCGGTATGGACGGAAGCGCCCAGGAAACCGCCGACTCGCTGGCGGCAGCCGATTCGCTGAAGGACGTATCCAGCATCTTCGTCATCGGCGTCGGCAACGCCGGCAGCCTGCCGGGCAACCTCGGCCAGTACAGCAGCAACGGCAGCTACATCCTTGCCACCAACAAGGACCAGCTGGACGCAGCGCTTGAGGCCGGCAAGAACGCCACCTTCGATGCCATCCCCGGTTCCGACATCATCCACGGCGGCGCCGGCAACGACGTCATCTTCGGTGACAGCGGCTTTGCCAACCTCCAGGCCGTCATTGCCGCCGCACTGGGAATCAGCGCCGACAAGCTGAGCGCCGCCCAGATGCTCGACTACATCCAGAAGCATCCGGATGATTTCGACGTATCGAAGAGCAGCGGTGACGTGACCATCGACGGCAAGCCGACCCATGTCGACCAGTTCGACAAGGGCGACATCCTGATCGGCGGCAGCGGCCACGACACCGTGTATGGCCAGGGAGGCGACGACCTCCTGATCGGTGACGGCGGCCATGTCGGCAGCCAGGCCGGGCTTGATGCCTATCTGGGATCCTTGCAGGGCTTGCTGCACGCCGAAGGCTACTCGGTGGAAGACCTGACCCAGGCCATCCACAGCATGTCGGCCGATGCCCTCAAGGATCTGGCCCAGGAGCTGGAAGGCGCTGCGGGTGACGGCAACGACCGGCTCTACGGCGGCGAAGGCAATGATGTCCTGATGGGCATGGGCGGAGATGACCACCTGTCCGGCGGGGCCGGCAACGACGTGCTGTTTGGCGGAGCGGGCAACGATACGCTGCTCGGCGGCCACGGCAACGACGTATTGCTCGGCGGTTCCGGCAATGACACCCTGACCGGAGGTGCCGGCAACGACATCCTGATCGGTGGCTCCGGAATCGACACCTTTGTCTGGAATCTGGCTGATGCCGGCACCGGCAGCGCACCTGCCCGCGACGTGGTCAAGGATTTCCACCTGACGGCCAACGGCAAGCAGGGCGACATCCTCGACTTCTCCGACCTGCTCCAGCACGCCGGCGACAAGTCGGCAGCCACGCTGGACCAGTATCTGGACTTCAGGGACGACGGCCACGGCAATACCGTCATCGATGTCCGTCCGGACGGCAGCTCGGGCAGCATGACCCAGCAGATCGTGCTGGAAGGTGTCGCCCTGGGAGACCTCGGCGGCAGCGACCAGGAGATCCTCAACAAGCTGCTGGGTAACGGCCAGCTGCACGTTGACTGACCTTCCGGATTTTGCACCGGCAAGCACGGCACCTCCGGGTGCCGTGTTTTTTTGTGCCCGCTGCCGGACCAGCCACCCGGCGAAGGCCGGCAGGCCTCCCGCTCCGCAACAATCCGCACACCGGGTGAGATGCGGGCAACCGGCAAAGCCGCCCGGTCAGCCAGCAGTAGACCGGGCCATCACGCCGCAAGGGGAGGTTCCCGCGGGATGCCGGCAGCCCTGCCCGGACGGGTTCCAGGCGGTCTGCCATGATTCCGGGACCGGCACAATGCAACAGGCTCCCGTGCGGGAGCCTGTCTGGCAGTCCGGCTGACCGGAATCAGCGGGTTTTGGCCGGTACAAATCCTTCTTCACTGTGCGCATGCTCGGGCAACGGCGTCGCCGGCGTGCCCTGCCAGTAATCGGCATTGCGGATGCCAAGGCGCTCGGGATGGAACTGCGGGTCCAGCCCGGCGCGCCGCTGTGCTTCGTAATCAGCCAGCGCCAGCAGGGCCGGCTTTTGCAACAGCAGGATCGCCACCAGGTTCAGCCACGCCATCAGCCCCACGCCGATGTCGCCCAGTCCCCATGCCACCGATGCCGTGCGCACGCAGCCGTACAGGGTGGCCGACAGCAGCACCACTTTCAGCAGGAACATCAGCCACGGCTGGTGCAGCGTGCGGTTGATGTACGCCACATTGGTTTCTGCGATGTAGTAGTAGGCGAGGATGGTCGTAAAGGCGAAGAAAAACAGGGCAACGGCCACGAACGTGCTGCCGAATCCCGGCAACATCGCCTCCACGGCAGCCTGGGTATACCCCGGTCCGGCTTCAACGCCGGCCAGTCCGGCGTAGATCATGCTGCCATCCGGCCCTGCCACGTTGTAAAAGCCGGTCAGCAGGATCATGAAGGCCGTGGCCGAGCACACGAACAGGGTATCGACGTACACCGAAAACGCCTGCACTAGCCCTTGCTTGGCCGGATGCGACACATGGGCGGCGGCAGCCGGATGCGGCCCCGTGCCCTGCCCGGCCTCGTTGGAAAACACGCCGCGCTTGACGCCCCACATGATGGCCATGCCGACCATGGCGCCAAAACCGGCCTGCAGGCCGAATGCGCTTTCAACGATCAGGCTGAGGATGCCCGGTACGCGGTCCAGGTTGAGCGCCAGGATCACGAAAGCCACCAAGATGTAGCCCAGTGCCATGAACGGCACCACCACTTCGGCCACGCGGGCGATGCGCCGCACGCCACCGAAAATGATCATGCCCATCAGCAGCACCAGTACGGCAGCCGTGACGCTGCGTGCCACGCCGAAGGCCGACTCCATGCTGCTGGCAATGCTGTTGGATTGCACGCCCGGCAGCAGCACGCCGGTCGCCAGAATGGTCACGATGGCAAAGGCCCACGCGTACCATTTCACGCCCAGCCCTTTTTCAATGTAATAGGCCGGACCACCGCGATACTGGTTGCCCTCGCGCTCCTTGTAGATCTGCGCCAGCGTCGACTCGACAAAGGCACTGGAGGCCCCCAGGAAAGCCACCACCCACATCCAGAAAACGGCGCCCGGTCCACCAAAAGTAATGGCCGCCGCCACGCCGGCAATGTTGCCGGTCCCCACGCGACCGGACAGCGAGATCGACAGCGCCTGGAACGAGCTCACCCCTTGCCCGTCGGCCTTGCCTTCCACCATCAGGCACACCATCTGCTTGAGATAGCGCAGCTGCAAAAACCGTGTGCGCAGGGAAAAATACAGACCGACGCCCAGGCACAGGAAAATCAGCGCCTGGCTCCAGACGACGCCGTTGACGGCGTCCACCAACTCTTGCATACGACCACTCCTTGTCTGCCCCCGCTCCTGTCCGGGCGGGAGTCGTTTCTCCGTCGCAGGCAAACCGCGTGCACTACCACGTCAAAACGGGTCGTTCATCTGCCGGCCTCCCTGCACTTCCTACGTAGATTCACGCACAAGCCTGACGAAAGATACCGAAGTCATTTCCGTTTGCAAACACTGGTCATTTCGCAGAAACGCCATAAAAAAACATGCCCCGCATCGCGCGGGGCATGTAAAAACCCTGAATAAATGTCGATTAACCGCCAAAAAAATCCTTCAGCTTGTCCATGAAGGACTGGGCTTTCGGATTGTGCTTGGCCGGTGCGCCCTGGCTGATGGCGTCAAACTCGCGCAGCAGTTCCTTCTGGCGATCGGTCAGCTTGACCGGCGTTTCCACCTGCACGTGACACATCAGGTCGCCATGCTGGCTGGCACGCAGGGCCTTGATCCCCTTGCCGCGCAGGCGGAACACCTGACCGGACTGGGTTTCGGCCGGAATGCGCAGCTTGGCGGCTCCGTCGAGCGTCGGGATTTCGATTTCACCGCCCAGCGCGGCGGTGGCGAACGAAATCGGCATTTCGCAGTGCAGGTCCATGCCGTCGCGCTCGAACACTGCGTGCGGCTTGATGTGGGTCACGACGTACAGGTCACCGGCCGGTCCGCCATTGGTGCCGGGCTCGCCCTCACCGGAAAGGCGGATGCGGTCGCCATCGTCGACCCCGGCCGGAATCTTGACGTTGAGGGTCTTCTGCGACTTGACCCGGCCGGCGCCATGACAGACGTTGCACGGATCGGTGATCTGCTTGCCGGAACCGTGGCAGGTCGGGCAGGTCTGCTGGATGGAGAAAAAGCCCTGCTGCATGCGCACCTGGCCAGCGCCACCGCAGGTCGGGCAGGTTTTCGGTTCGGTGCCCGGCTTGGCGCCGGAACCATGGCAGTGCGAACACTCTTCCATGGTCGGGATGCGGATCTGCTTTTCACAGCCGCGCGCCGCTTCCTCAAGGGTGATTTCCAGGTTGTAGCGCAGGTCGGAGCCACGGTAGACCGCATTGCGTCCCCCGCCACCACCGGCACGGGCGCCGCCGCCAAAAATGTCACCGAAAATGTCGGCAAAGGCGTCACCGAAGCCGCCGAAGCCCTGCTGTCCGCCGGCACCGCCAAAGCCGGCCTGCGGATCGACGCCGGCGTGACCGTACTGGTCATACGCCGCCCGCTTTTGCGCGTCCGACAGGATTTCGTAGGCTTCCTTGGCTTCCTTGAATTTTTCTTCGGCATCCTTGCTGTCCGGATTGCGGTCCGGGTGATATTTCATCGCCAGCTTGCGGTAAGCCTTCTTGATGTCGTCGTCGGACGCATCGCGGTTGACGCCGAGTACGTCGTAGAAATCTTTTTTCGACATGGGTTTCACCACAGAAAGACGGAGGCACGGATGATGATCCGCGCCTCCGTTCGGGTTTCAGGCCGTTGCCCGCAGCGCGGATCGCACCGCGGGCCAGACCGGTTCAGGAGTTACTGCTTGTCCTTCTTGACTTCTTCGAACTCGGCATCGACCACATTGCCGTCGTCCTTCTTGCCGGCGTCCGGCTGGCCTTCGCCTGCTGCCTGCGATTCAGCCTGGGCCTGGGCGTACATGATCTCGCCCAGCTTCTGGCTGGCCTTGGCCAGCTCTTCGCTCTTGGCTTCGATCGCGGCCTTGTCTTCGCCCTTGACGGCTTCTTCGGCATCCTTGATGGCGGCTTCGATCCTGGCCTTTTCGTCAGCGCCGATCTTGTCGCCGTAGTCGGCCAGCGACTTCTTGACGCTGTGGATCAGGCCTTCGGCCTGGTTGCGGGCCTGTACCAGCTCGGCGAGCTTCTTGTCTTCTTCGGCATTCAGCTCGGCATCACGCACCATCTTTTCGATTTCGGCTTCGGACAGACCGCTCGAAGCCTGGATGGTGATGTTGGCCTGCTTGCCGGTAGCTTTGTCCTTGGCCGACACGTGCAGGATGCCGTTGGCGTCGATGTCGAAGGTCACTTCGATCTGCGGCAGGCCGCGCGGTGCCGGCGGGATGTCCGACAGGTTGAACTGGCCCAGCGACTTGTTGGCGGCTGCCTTTTCGCGTTCGCCCTGCAACACGTGGATGGTCACGGCCGTCTGGTTGTCGTCAGCGGTCGAGAACACCTGGGTTGCCTTGGTCGGGATGGTGGTGTTCTTCTGGATCAGCTTGGTCATGATGCCGCCCATCGTCTCGATACCGAGCGACAGCGGGGTGACGTCGAGCAGCAGCAGGTCCTTGCGCTCGCCCGACAGCACCGAGCCCTGGATGGCGGCACCGACGGCCACGGCTTCGTCCGGGTTCACGTCACGGCGCGGTTCCTTGCCGAAGAAGGTCTTGACCGCTTCCTGCACCTTCGGCATGCGGCTCTGGCCACCGACGAGGATCACGTCGTCGATGTCGCTGACCTTGAGGCCGGCATCCTTGATGGCAACACGGCACGGCTCGATCGAACGCTCGATGAGTTCATCCACCAGCGACTCGAACTTGGCGCGGGTGATCTTCATGGTCAGGTGCTTCGGACCCGTCGCGTCCATGGTGATGTACGGCAGGTTGATTTCGGTCTGCTGGCCCGACGACAGTTCGATCTTGGCCTTTTCGGCGGCCTCCTTGAGGCGTTGCAGGGCCATCACGTCGTTCTTGAGGTCGACGCCCTGTTCCTTCTTGAATTCGGTAACGATGTAGTCGATCAGGCGCTGGTCGAAGTCTTCGCCGCCAAGGAAGGTGTCACCGTTGGTGGCCAGCACTTCGAACTGCTTTTCACCGTCAACGTCGGCGATCTCGATGATCGAGATGTCGAAGGTACCGCCGCCAAGGTCGTACACGGCAATCTTCTTGTCACCCTTCTCGCTCTTGTCCATGCCGAAAGCCAGCGCAGCCGCAGTCGGCTCGTTGATGATGCGCTTGACTTCCAGGCCGGCGATGCGGCCGGCATCCTTGGTGGCCTGGCGCTGGCTGTCGTTGAAGTAGGCCGGCACGGTGATGACGGCTTCGGTGACATCTTCGCCGAGGTAGTCTTCGGCGGTCTTCTTCATCTTGCGCAGCACTTCGGCGGAAATCTGCGGCGGAGCGAGCTTCTTGCCGCGCACGTCGATCCATGCGTCGCCGTTGTCGGCCTTGACGATGGAGAACGGCATCAGGTCGATGTCCTTCTGGACTTCCTTCTCTTCGAAGCGGCGACCGATCAGGCGCTTGGAAGCGAAGATGGTGTTCTTGGCGTTGGTCACGGCCTGGCGCTTGGCCGGGGCACCGACGAGGATTTCGCCGTCTTCCATGTAGGCGACGACGGAAGGCGTGGTCCGTGCGCCTTCGGAGTTTTCGATAACCTTCGGCTGGCCGTTTTCCAGCACGGCCACGCAGCTGTTGGTAGTACCAAGGTCAATGCCGATGATCTTGCCCATAGTGTTCATTCCTTTTCGTATTCTGTTGATTCCGGCGGTCCCGGGAGATCGCCGATCGTTATCCTTGACGCTCAAGTGGGGATCGCCTGGAGGCTTTCAAGCCCCCTTGTGTCTGCAATCAGGCTTTGGGAGCCGCCACAATCACCATAGCCGGCCTCAGCACGCGGTCTGCCAGCAAGTAGCCCTTCTGCATGACGCGCACGACGGTGTTGGGCTCCAGGTCGGCAGGCTCCATGCTCATGGCCTGATGGCGGTGCGGGTCCAGCCGGTCGCCGGCCACGGGAGCGATTTCGGTCAGGTTGACCTTTTCAAAGGCACCGGCCAGCTGCTTGAGCGTCATGTCCACGCCCATTTTCATGGCCTCGACATTGCCGGACTGGTCCATCAGGGCCATTTCCAGGCAATCGCGTACCGGCAGCAGTTCCTGGGCAAACTTGCCGATGGCGTATTTACCGGCGGCAATGACTTCTTCCTGGCTGCGGCGACGCTGGTTTTCGGTTTCGGCGCGGGCACGGGCAAACAGGTCCTTGAGCTCGGCCACTTCGGCCTCCAGCTCGGCAATACGTGCCTGTGCTTCGTCGGTTTCCGGAATCAGTTCGCCAGCCTCGGGGGCAGCCGTCTCTTTGGCGCTCAGGTCAGGTTCGTCGATGGGGGTCTGGTTTTCCGGGGTTTGCATGGTTGGCCTCTTGCAAGAAATTGTTGGCTAGGTAGGGGCGTCAGCCCGACTTTCAAGTCCGGCCGGTACGCTTGACGGGGAGGATCCCTGTTCATTTCCGACCGAAAAACCGTCCTGACACAGCACAAGTGCAGCCCTTCGCAAACCGTTCTTTTTCGATGATTTTCGTATACGAAAACGGGAAAAAAATGTTTGCTGCATTGCAACCATGCGTGCATATAATCCGCCACGCAGCCTGAATCGGACGGGAACGCAAGACCGGCACAACAAGGTCATGTCCCTCCCCATGTTCACCGCCATCCGCGGTCCGGACCGGATGCCGCACAACCTGCGGCATCCACAGGCGAGGCGGCCATCTGAAGCCGCCCGGCAGCAGGCAGGGGAGTCAATCCCCGCACTCCAACAAAGAACATAGAGGTCAAACTGTCATGTCGACTCGCGAACAACAAATCGCCGCCCTGGAAAAAGACTGGGCTGAAAACCCCCGCTGGAAAAACGTCAAGCGCGGTTACTCGGCTGCTGACGTGGTGCGTCTGCGCGGCTCGCTGCAGCCGGAATACACCCTGGCCCGCCGCGGTGCGGAAAAGCTGTGGGACAAGGTCAACGGCGGTGCCAAGAAGGGTTACGTGAACGCTTTCGGCGCCATCACCGCCGGTCAGGCCATGCAGCAGGCCAAGGCAGGTCTGGAAGCCGTGTACCTCTCCGGCTGGCAGGTCGCTGCCGACGGCAACACCTCCGAAACCATGTACCCGGACCAGTCGCTGTACGCCTACGACTCGGTGCCGACCATGGTGCGCCGCATCAACAACACCTTCAAGCGCGCTGACGAAATCCAGTGGAGCCGTGGCATCAACCCGGGCGACGCCGAGTTCGTCGACTACTTCCTGCCGATCGTGGCTGACGCCGAAGCCGGCTTCGGTGGCGTGCTCAACGCCTTCGAACTGATGAAGAACATGATTGCCGCCGGCGCGGCAGGCGTGCACTTCGAAGACCAGCTGGCTGCCGTGAAGAAGTGCGGCCACATGGGCGGCAAGGTGCTGGTTCCGACCCAGGAAGCCATCGAGAAGCTGATCTCGGCCCGTTTTGCCGCCGACGTCATGGGCGTGCCGACCCTGATCCTTGCCCGTACCGATGCCGAAGCGGCCAACCTGCTGACCTCGGACCACGACGCCAATGACAAGCCGTTCTGTACCGGCGAACGTACCCAGGAAGGCTTCTACCGCGTCAAGAACGGTCTGGAACAGGCCATCAGCCGCGGCGTTGCCTACGCACCGTACGCTGACCTCGTCTGGTGCGAAACCGGTACCCCTGACCTCGGATTCGCCCGCGAATTCGCCCAGGCCGTGCTGGCCGCCAACCCGGGCAAGCTGCTGTCGTACAACTGCTCGCCGTCCTTCAACTGGAAGAAAAACCTCGACGACAAGACCATCGCCTCCTTCCAGGACGAACTCTCGGCACTGGGCTACAAGTACCAGTTCATCACCCTGGCCGGCATCCACATCAACTGGTACAACACCTTCCAGTTCGCCCACGCTTACGCCCGCGGCGAAGGCATGAAGCACTACACCGAAATGGTGCAGCAGCCGGAATTTGCCGCCCGCGAACAGGGCTACACCTTCGTGTCGCACCAGCAGGAAGTCGGCGCCGGCTACTTCGACGACGTCACCACCGTGATCCAGGGCGGTTCCTCGTCGGTGAAGGCCCTGACCGGCTCGACCGAAGAAGAACAGTTCCACTGATCCGTGAGTCACCGGCCTCCGGTGACCCGTCATGCACAACGCCCACCATCCGGTGGGCGTTGTGCATCTGCCGGCAGCGCGCCGTGTCAGACCGACACGCTGACCGACGCTCCCAGCCCCAGTTGCCGACCCAGTTCCTGCAAGGCCTTTTCGGCCGCCCTAGCATCACGGTCATGCGGATCGGCACGCCGGGCCATGCCCACCATCTGCCGCAACCCGGACAGTATTTCCCGTACCAGTTGCTCGTCCTCGGCCGACAGCGACAGGCGATCCTCACCAAACGGCGACCAGTTGCGCATGCCGGACGCCAGCGCCGACAGGTCCGCCGCGGCCTGGTCCGCCTGCTGCGCCGCTCCGGCATCCTCGCTGCCGGCCTCTTCGCCCGCAGCCGTTCCATCATCGGTGCTGGCGGCCTCGGCCTGCCGGGCCTCGCTGGCCAGCTGCTGCGCCTCGGCAGCGGCGGATGCATCCTCGCCTTCGGCCGCGCCTGCCTCGTTACGACCGGCAGCGGCCAGCCCGCCCGTACTGAGCGACACGTCCACGCCGGCATCACCGCCCCCGGTATCCAGTTGCCGGGCCAGCTGTTTCAGCTCCTGAGCCATCTGCTTGAGCTGGGCCGCCATGGCCTTCTGCTGCTTGGGTGGCAGGCCGGCCATCAGCGTGCGCATCAGCTTGACCTGCTCTTTCAGCAGATTCAGCCGCTGGCGGGCCGAGGCCTTGGTGGACTCGTCCGCTTGCTGCCGGGCCTGCGACAACATGCGCGTCATGCTGTCACGCTGCTCCGACAGGACCTGGCGCAATTGCTTGCCTACATTCTGGCGTTCGCCCGCCCGGGACTGGCTGTCGGTAGCCAGCCCGGCCTGCGGTGTGGATGTAACGGGAGTAATCGACATGGTCATAATCCTTGGCGGACAGCCTTATTACCTGTCATCGGCATCCACTGCCGAAAACTGAGCATGACGTGGCTTCAGGTTGTATCCGTTCCTGTGGCAAAGCGCCCCTGACGCAACCGGCTCACACTCCCGCAGCACAGGCAGACGTGCCTCTCCATGCCAGCGGCCCCATGACGCAAACAGGACAATGCGCACCCCGGCCGGGGCGCAGGCACAGACAACCAGGGAGCAAAACCCGTTTTCCGCTGCCGGCAGAGCCGGCATGACAGCAGTCCGGTCCGGACTGGCCACCCTGCCGCACGTCCCGGCTCCTGACTGATGCCCCCCATTCCGGGCCGGAAACCTGCGGCCCATGTCACGGCGGCCATGCTACCCGGTGAGGATGAACCAGCCCGGTTTTCCGGGCAGACCATCCTGCCCATGCAGAACGGCGACACTGCCGTTGCCCGCAACCGGTTCTCCGGTCTTACGCTAGGCGACCGCCTTGCAGGTGCACGTGCAGGTCGGCCAGCCGGGCGGCCTGCGCTTCATCATGGCTGACCAGCAGCAGGGTGGTCTGGCCACGCAGTGCCTTCAGGCTCTGCTCCACGGCCACGGTGGAGGCCGGATCGAGCGAGGCGGTCGGCTCGTCCAGCAACAGGATGTCCGGCTCCAGCGCCAGCGCCCGCGCCAGGCACAGGCGCTGCTGTTGTCCGCCCGACAGGCTGGCCGCCGGCGCATGCAGCCGGCCGGCAACCTCGTCCCAGACGTGGGCTGCTCGCAGCGCCTCTTCCATGCGCCCGGCAAGGACTGCACGCGAACCGGCCCTGACCAGCCTGAGCGGCAACAGCAGGTTGTCGGCAATGCTGCCGGGCAGCAGGTGCGGCGTCTGGAACACCATGCCCACCCGCCGCCGCAACCAGACCGGATCGGTCGACCTGTCGTACGGCGCCAGCGTCCGGCCGCCCACCCGCAGGTGCAGCGTGCCCGACACCTCGGCCTGGTCACGGTCCAGCAGGCGGTTGAGCGTTCGCAGCAAGGTGGTCTTGCCCGAACCGGACGGTCCGGTCAGCACGGCAATCTGCCCGGCCGGTACGGACAGGCTGATGTCGTCCAGCAGCCGTTGCCCCTGCAGCGTCACGCGCAGTCCGCGACATTCAATGGCAGTCATGATTCCAGCATCTTTCTTTCCAGCCGGCGGGCCACGCCGACCAGTCCGCCAGCCAGCCCCAGCAGCAGCAGGGCCGCGACAAAGGCCCGGGCGAGGTCCATCTCGTCCCGGTATTCGTTGGCCTTGACCATGATGAAAAACGGCAATGCCTCGAACTTGCCGAACCAGTGCGGCAGGCCGGCACTGGCCACGGCACCGGTCAGCAGGATCACGGCCACGTCCTCGGCGGCCCGTCCCAGCGCCAGCACCACGCCGCCCATGATGTCCCGGCGTATTGCCGGCAGGAACACATGCCACATGGCCTGCCGGCGCGACAGGCCCAGTGCGTCGGCGGTATCCCGCAGCCGGTGCGGCAATTGCGCCAGCGCACTGCGGGTGGCCAGTGCCATGTAGGGCAGCACCAGCAGCGCCACGCACAGGCTCGCCAGCATGAGCGAGGTATTGGCTGCCGGCCACAGCCGGCGCAGCAACAGGATCAGCACGAAGCCGAACAGTCCCATGACAATGGATGGCATACCGGCCAGCAGGTCGATCAGGCTGCGTTGCAGCCGGCTCCACACGCCGGGCGATGCCTCGGCCTGCCAGATGCCGGTCGCCACCCCGAGCGGCAAGGCCAGCGTCACCGACAGCCCGACCAGACACAGGCTGCCGGCCAGCGCCGGCCACAGGCCGTCCCATACCGGCTCGGCGCCGGTCAGTGCCGCCCAGACCGGCGTGTCGCCAAACAGCCAGCCGGTCTGCAACGCCGGCCACGCCTGCCAGACCACGAACCCCAGCAGGCCGGTGACCGTCAGCAACAGCATGACGGCGGCAGTGGTGGCCAGCACCGTCAGTGCGGATTCAATGATGCGACGCATGCGACAGGATCCGGCGTCCCAAGGCCTGGACGCAACCCACGTACACCAGCAGCAGCAGGCTGGCGGCAAAAATCGAGGCATACGCCTGGCTCTGGGTATCGGCAGCCAGCGTCATGGCGATGTGTGCAGTCAGGGCGCGCAGCGGCTCGCCGGGATGGGCCGGCAGCAAAGGGGTATTGCCGGTCACCATCAGGGCAACCAGCGTGTCGCCCACCGCGCGACCGGATGCCAGCAGCAGGGCCGCCAGCAGGGCGGGACGGCAGGCCGGCAGGCTGATCCACAGCAGGCGCTGGCGCACGGTCAGTCCCAGCGCATCGCAGGCCAGTGCCTGTGCCCGGTCCTGCCGGGCCAGCGGTCCGGCCAGGGTCAGGTAGACCGTGGGCGTCAGCATCAGCCCCAGCGTCAGCGAGCCCGCCAGCCACGAGTAGCCGTTGCCGATGCCCAGTTCGTCCCGCAGGTACGGCACCAGCAATGCCACCGAAACGAATGCATAAACGATGGTCGGCATGCCGGCCATCAGGCGCAGGGCGGCATCCAGCGGCCGGGCCAGCCAGCGGCTGCCCAGTCCCTGCACGTGCAGGGCCAGCAGGATGCCCGTTGGCCAGGCCAGTCCGACGGCCAGCGTGGCCAGTGCCACGCTGCCGGCCAGCATGCTGCCGATGCCGAAGGCACCGGCAAACGGTGCCCACTCCGGCGACAGCAGCGCCGTCAGGGCGGCAGGCGAGCGCAAAAGCGGCAGGCTGGCAAAAGCCAGCCCGGCGAGGATGGCCAGTACGACCCATCCCGCCAGCTGGCCCGCCAGCGCGACCAGCCAGCGCCAGGCCGTGTCGCGACCGGCTTCAGACATCAGAAGAACGGGATGTAGCCGTGCTTGCGGATGATGGCCTGACCGTCAGGCGCTTGCAGGTACTGGTAAAAGGTCTGGGCCAGCGGTTTGGGTTCGCCTTTGGTGTTGAAATACAGGCCGCGGACCACCGGGTAGGCGCCGCTCTTGGCATGCTCCTGGGTCGGGGCCACGCCATTGATGCTGACGGCCTTGATGCTCGGGTCGACATAGCCCATGCCCAGATAGCCGATGGCGCCCTTGTCACGGGCAATGGCCGTCTTGGCCGCCCCGTTGGAGGCCACCAGGGTCGAGCGGGTGGCCGGCTGCACGTCCTTGCCCAGCACCTTGCCGACAAACACTTCGCGGGTGGCACTGGCTTCGTCACGACCATAGAGGTTGATGCGGCGATCCGGGCCGCCAACCTGTTTCCAGTTGTCGATCTTGCCGGAGAAGATGTCCCGTGCCTGCTCCATGCTCAGGTTGCCGACCGGATTGGACGGATGCACGGCAATCGCCACGCCGTCGAGCGCAAAGCGGAACGGCTTGAGGTCGTAGCGCTGGATTTCGGCTTCGCTCGGCGCCCGCCCGGTACTGCCGATATCGACCAGTCCTTCACCTACTTTCTGGATACCGACGCCGCTGCCGCCACCGGTCACGGTGATCCGCACCTGCGGATTGGCACGCCCGACCTGACGGGCCACGTCCTCCACCACCGGAATGTGCGCAGTCCCGCCGGCAATATCCAGCGTGCCGGACTGGCCGGCAAACAGCCGGGTATCGGCAGCATGGGCAAACGGCAAACCGGACAGCAGCAGGCACACACCGGCCAGACAGGAACGCGACAAGGCAATGGTCATGGAAATATCTCTCGGACAAAAAATGCAAAGGCGGGATTCTAGCCGCTTCGCCCGGGATGCATGAATACCGGATGCCTCATGAACGATGAGTCTGCGCCAGATCAAACGCCGGAACAGCAAGGCCGCCATTGCGGAGACATGCCCTGACAGCACTGGTCTGGGCATTCACGGCCGGAAAATCCGGACTGGCGCAGGAAAATTGCAACAAATCGCGGTCGGCATACTGGCCACCGCTTTGTTTTCTGGCGGGTAATGGACAGGAGCTCAGCAGGAGCTGTCAGCCTGGCAAGCCGAAAAGCTTTCCATGTCGTCAGAGCCAGGTTGACACGACGGAAGGAAAGCCAGCTGCGCGGACATCAAGAAGATGCAAGGAAACGGGAAGAAACGCTGGTGACTGGTGCTGACGCTGTTAGCCATGCTGCGCCGCGAAATCGCCGGTTTGCGGCGCAATCCGTCCGCAGTTACCGCCGTAGCCAATCATTCCACGGCCGACACTGCCCTCGACGCATTCAGGGACGATATCGAGCGGAGACAGAGGCGGCTGACCGGCACGCAAACGATGCGAATACGCTGAATCAGGCGTGGCCGGTACCAGATCGCAAGTTAGGATGGGCTGGCTTTATTCCGGATTGAAGTAGAAGAATTTCTAACAGACAGATGATCAATCAAACAAAAAAGCCAACCTTCCGGTTGGCTTGTCTGATTGAACCTGCTGCAAATTCTGTTGGTCGGGGCGGCGGGATTCGAACTCGCGACCCCTTGCACCCCATGCAAGTGCGCTACCAGGCTGCGCTACGCCCCGACACAGGAAGCGGACTATACCAACTCGTTACTTACTCGTCAAAACCTTGTGCCAGGCCATCACGCAGCTGCATCAGCTGCCGGCGCAGTTCGGCAACGGTCAGCCGTTCTCCGTCCGGCCCCGGCGGCAGGCTCCAGCCGGTGGTGCCCTCCAGCATCCGGCCTCGCAGCCGGCGGGCCGCCAGTACTTCTTCACGCCGGTACTGGCGCCGGCCTCCGGCCGGCACGGCCGAATCGGCAAACTCGGCCTCCCAGGCACGGAAGGTTTCCGCATCCACACCGGCCAGCTGCGCCGCTTCTTCCAGACTGAAGTAGCGCTTGACCGGCACCGGCAACAAATCAGAGTGAGTGGCTGTTGGCATATTTCAGTTCGACCATGCCCTTGAGCTTCTGGCTCGCGTGAAAAGTCACCACACGGCGGGCGGTAATCGGGATTTCTTCCCCGGTCTTGGGATTGCGTCCGGGACGTTGCGGCTTGTCGCGCAACTGGAAATTGCCGAAACCCGACAATTTCACGCTATCACCCTCTTCCAGCGCCACGCGGATTTCCTCAAAAAAGGACTCCACCATGTCCTTCGACTCGCGCTTGCTGAGGCCAACCTTGTCGAACAGCAAATCGGCAAGTTCTGCCTTGGTCAGCGTCATGTCTTCCCCTCGGTATTCTGAATAGATTATTTGTCCAGACAACAAAGACGCCGTAGCGATACGGCGTCTTGAGCATGCAAAAACAGCAAAGAACCGATCAGACGCGAAGCACGACCCCATGCTGGCCGGCCGCAGCATCAATCATGCTGCTGATGGCCGCTTCGACTTCCTCGTCTGTCAGAGTGCGCGAAGTATCCTGCATTAACACCTTGAAAGCAAGGCTCTTTTTCCCCTCGTCGACACCCTTGCCGCGATAAACGTCAAAGAGCTGCACTTCGCGCACGAATGCCGGCGCTGCGCCCAGCAAGGACTGGCGTACAGCACCGGCCTCAACCCTCTCGGCGGCTACCAGCGCCACGTCACGCCGCACCGGCTGGAAACGGCTGACCGGCTGTGCCTCGATCCGGCTGCGGCCCAGCAATACGGCCAGATCCAGCTCGAAGAGCACCGGCGCCGCCGGCAGGTCGTACTGGTGCACCCAGCTGGGGTGCAGTTCACCCACTACGCCGACCCCCCGCCCGTCCAGCATCACCTCGGCGGTACGCCCCGGATGCAGGGCCGGATGTACGGCACGACGGAATTCGGCCCGACGCGGGAACAGCAACGCCTCGACATCGGCCTTGACGTCAAAGAAGTCCGTCCGCTCGGTCTTGCAGCCCCACTGTTCGGGCAGACGCGAGCCGTAGGCCAGCCCGGCCAGCCGCTCCGGCTGGGCCACCGAGCCGTCCGCTTCCTTGCGGAACACGCGGGCGATTTCAAACACGCGCACGCGCGGCTGCTTGCGGTTCAGGTTGCCGACCAGGGTATCGACCAGACCGCCGATCAGGGTCGAACGCATCACGCTCATCTGGCTGGCGATCGGGTTGATCAGGCGCACCGGATCGGCATTGCCGGCAAAATCGGTCTCCCACCGGGCGTCAACAAAGGCGTAGCTGACGATTTCCTGGTAATCGCGGCCCACCAGCGCCCGGCGCAGCAATTCGCGCGGGCTGCTTTCTTCCGGTTGCGGCAGCATGGCCAGCCCACCGTGCGGGCGGTCGGCCGGAATCGCCTCGTAGCCATGCACGCGGGCGATTTCCTCGATCAGGTCTTCCTCGATTTCAATGTCGAAACGGAAGCTCGGTGGAATGACGGCAAAGCCACCGTCCACCACGCTGAATTCGAATCCCAGCCGCTCGAGGATCAATGCCATGTCGTCAGCCGGCAGCGCCAGTCCGAGCACGCGGTTGACACGGGCCACCCGCACCACCACGGCCGGCTTGACCGGCAGGTCGGCCACCGCCTCGGTCAGCGGGCCGGCTTCGCCGCCACAGACCGACAGGATCAGGGCGGTAGCCCGCTCGATGGCATCCTGTTGCAGTGCATAGTCCACGCCGCGCTCGTAGCGGTAGGACGCATCCGAGGTCAGGCCCAGACGACGGGCGCGACCGGCAATCGCTTCCGGTGCAAAGAAAGCCGACTCGAGGAACACATCGGTAGTGTCGTCCGACACTTCGCTGTTGGCTCCGCCCATGATGCCGGCCAGCGCCACGGCCTTGCCGGCGTCGGCGATCACCAGCATGTCGGCATCCAGCGTCACGTCCTTGCCGTTGAGCAGGGTAAGCTGCTCGCCCGGGAGTGCCATGCGGACATTGATATCGCCATTGAGCCTAGCTAGATCGAAGGCATGCAGCGGCTGCCCCTGTTCCAGCAGCACGTAGTTGGTCACGTCGACCACGGCCGAAATCGAGCGCAGCCCGGCACGCTCAAGCTTGCGGCGCATCCAGTCCGGCGTGGCGGCACGGGCATTGACGTTGCGGATCACCCGGCCGATGTAGCGCGGGCAGGCAGCAGGCGCGGACAGCGTGACCTGACGGCGTTCGTCGATGACCGGCTCCACGGCGGCAATTGTCGGCTCGTTGAGGGTGGCTCCGGTCAGTGCGGCCACTTCGCGGGCTACGCCGCGCAGGCTCAGGCAGTCCGCCCGGTTCGGAGTGATCTTGAGTTCGATTGACTGGTCGTCCAGCGCCAGATAGTCGCGGATGCTCTGTCCGACCGGAGCATCGGCCGGCAGCAACAAGAGGCCGTCGACATCGTCGGGAATGCCCAGTTCCTTGCCGGAGCACAGCATGCCGTTGGAGACTTCGCCGCGCATCTTGGTCGGCTTGATCCTGAAGTCACCCGGCAGCTCGGCGCCCGGCAGGGCACACGGAATGCGCACGCCTTCGGCCACATTGGGGGCGCCGCAGACGATCTGTACCAGTTCGCCAGTACCGGCATCCACCTGGCACACGCGCAGGCGGTCGGCATTCGGATGCTTGACGACGGACTTGACCTCGGCGACCACGACGCCGCTGAACGGCGGTGCGGCCGGTTCGGTGTCTTCCACTTCCAGTCCGGCCATGGTCAGCAGATGGCACAAAGCCTGGGTATCGAGCGCGGGGTTGACCCACTCGCGCAGCCAGTGTTCGGAGAATTTCATGGTGGGGCTCCGCCGCGATCAGTTGAATTGCTTGAGGAAGGAGAGGTCGTTCTCGAAGAACAGCCGCAGGTCGGTCACGCCGTAGCGCAACATGGCAAAGCGGTCGAGGCCGATGCCGAAGGCAAAGCCGGTGTAGCGCTCAGGGTCGATGTTGACGTTGCGCAGGACGTTCGGGTGCACCATGCCGCAGCCGCCGACTTCCAGCCAGCCGTTCTTGCCCAGCACGTCGATTTCGGCGGATGGCTCGGTAAACGGGAAGAAACTCGGGCGGAAGCGCACTTGCAGGTCGTCGCGCTCGAAGAAGCGGCGCAGGAAGTCGGTCAGCGTGGCCTTGAGGTCGGCAAACGACACGCCGACGTCGACCCACAGGCCTTCCATCTGGTGGAACATCGGCGAGTGGGTGGCGTCGGAGTCCACCCGGTAGACGCGCCCCGGGGCGATGATCTTGATCGGCGGCTGGTTGGCCAGCATGTGGCGCACCTGGATCGGCGAGGTATGGGTACGCAGCACGTTGCCGCCCTCGACGTAGAAGGTGTCCTGCATGGCGCGGGCCGGATGGTCAGCCGGGATGTTGAGCGCCTGGAAGTTGTGGAAATCGTCTTCGATTTCCGGGCCGTCGGCAACTTCAAAGCCCATTGAGCGGAACAGCGAGGCGATGCGCTCGAGCGTGAGCGTGACCGGATGCAGGCCACCGACACCGGCGCCGCGCCCCGGCAGGGTGACGTCCAGCGCTTCGGCGGCAAGCTGGGCTTCGAGCCTGGCGGCATTAAGGGCGTCACGCCGGGCATTGTGGGCGGCTTCAAACTGTTGCTTGGCCACGTTGATGGTGGCGCCGGCCGCTTTCTTTTCTTCGGGCGGCAGCTTGCCCAGTTGCTTGAGCAGTTCGGTAATCTGGCCGGTCTTGCCCAGATAGCGGGCCTTGACCTGTTCGAGTTCGTTGAGGTCCTGCACGGCGGCGATGGCCGCCAGGCCCTCGGCAAGAAGGGTGTCGACGTGGCTCATGTCGGATCAGTTTCCAGAGGGAAGCGGTTGGCGAAAAGGGTGCACGCGCGCTTTTCGCCAAGCGTTCCGAATGTCGAAAAAAAAGGGAGGCAGCGGCCTCCCTTTTAATTGGCTTTCGCTCAGGCTGCGAGGCTTACCTTCGCCTTTTCGACGAGCTGGGCAAACACGGCCTTTTCGAACACGGCGAGGTCGGCCAGCACCTTGCGGTCGATCTCGATCGAGGCCTTCTTCAGGCCGTTCATGAACTTGCTGTACGACAGGCCGCATTCACGCGCAGCGGCGTTGATACGGGCAATCCACAGCTGGCGGAACTGGCGCTTGCGCTGACGGCGGTCACGGTAGGCGTACTGGCCTGCCTTCATGACAGCCTGCTTGGCTACACGGTATACGTTCTTGCGACGACCGCGATAGCCTTTGGCCAGAGCGAGGACTTTTTTGTGACGAGCGCGGGCGGTTACACCACGTTTAACGCGAGGCATCTTCTACTCCTTATGCGTAGGGCATCATTGCGCGAACGGAGGCCATGTTGGTTTCATGAACCATCACGGTGCCACGCAGCTGGCGCTTGGTCTTGGTGGTTTTTTTGGTCAGGATGTGACGCTTGAAGGCCATCGAGCGCTTCACACCACCATTGCCCAACACTTTGAGACGCTTTTTCGCGCTCGACTTGGTTTTCATCTTCGGCATGGAAGTAACTCCTGCGAGAGTTTTTTAGATTCGACACAGGGTGGCCGGCTGGCACTTGAAACCACTGTGTCCCGCTTTTGTGCAGCCCAAAGGCCGCTAATGTGTCGCGGCGGGACACGCCCGCCGCGTTCACAACCACTGCTGACCGGACTTACTTCTTTTTCGGCCCGATCATCATGACCATCTGGCGCCCTTCCAGCTTCGGGAACTGCTCGACGGTGCCAACTTCAACGAGGTCGGCTTCGACCCGCTTGAGCAGCGCCAGCCCGATGTCCTGGTGCGCCATTTCCCGCCCCCGGAAACGCAAGGTCACTTTGGCCTTGTCGCCGTCTTCGAGGAAACGGATCAGGTTGCGGATTTTCACGTTGTAATCGCCGTCGTCAGTGCCGGGGCGGAACTTGATTTCCTTGACCTGAATCTGCTTCTGCTTCTGCTTCTGCTCGTGCTTGCGCTTGCTTTCCTGGTACTTGAACTTGCCGTAGTCCATCACCTTGCAAACCGGCGGCTGGGCCGTGGGCGAGATTTCCACGAGGTCGAGTTCAAATTCCTCAGCCTTGGCGAAAGCTTCGCGCAGGCTGACGACTCCAAGCTGCTCCCCTTCCGGGCCGAGCAAGCGAACCTCACGGCCGGTAATTTCGCCGTTGATTCGCGGTTCACGTTCTTGAGCTATTGCCGTGTCTCCAAAAAATACGATGTCAGCCGCGCGTCATCTTAGTGCAGCAGTTCAGACTTCAGTCGTTCAATGAACTGGGAGAGCGGGATCTGGCCGAGGTCTTCGCCAGTCCGCGCACGCACGGCAACCAGAGCGCCTGCTTTTTCCTTGTCACCGACGATGATCTGGTACGGCAACTTCTGCAGGCTGTGTTCGCGGATTTTATAGCTGATCTTTTCGTTCCTCAAGTCAAGATCGACCCGGAAACCTTGTTTTTTCAGAGTTTCCGCAACTTCCGTCGCATATTCAGCCTGCGCTTCGGTGATATTGAGCACGGCCATCTGCACCGGTGCCAGCCACAGCGGCATGGCGCCGGCGTGGTGTTCGATCAGGATGCCGATGAAACGCTCCAGCGATCCGAGGATGGCCCGGTGCAGCATGACCGGGTGCTTCTTGGCGTTGTCCTCGGACACATACTCCGCCCCCAGACGCACCGGCAGGTTGAAGTCGAGCTGCAACGTGCCACACTGCCACACGCGCCCCAAGCAGTCCTTGAGCGAGAATTCGATCTTCGGACCATAGAAAGCGCCTTCGCCCGGTTGCAGCTCGTAGGCCAGACCCTTGGCGTCCAGCGCAGCAGCCAGTGCTGCTTCGGCCTGGTCCCACAGTTCGTCGGCACCGACACGCTTTTCCGGACGGGTAGACAGCTTGATCAGGATGTTGTCGAAACCGAAATCTTGGTACACCGCCTGCAAGAGGTCGATGAAGGCGGCCGTTTCCGGCTGCATCTGCGCCTCGGTACAGAAGATGTGAGCATCATCCTGAACGAAATTGCGCACACGCATGATGCCGTGCAGCGAACCAGACGGCTCGTTGCGGTGGCAGGAGCCGAATTCGGCCATGCGCAGTGGCAGGTCACGATAGCTCTTGAGGCCCTGGTTGAAAATCTGGATGTGGCACGGGCAGTTCATCGGCTTGACTGCGTAGTCACGCTTTTCCGATTCAGTGGTGAACATCAGGTCCTGGTACATGGCCCAGTGACCGGATTTTTCCCACAGTGAGCGGTCGACGATCTGCGGCGTACGCACCTCCTGGTAATCGTTGGCGATCAGGACGCGGCGCATGTACTGCTCGACCTGTTGCCACAGTGTCCAGCCTTTCGGGTGCCAGAACACCATGCCCGGCGCCTCGTCCTGGATGTGGAAGAGGTCCAGCTGGCGACCGAGCTTGCGGTGGTCGCGCTTTTCCGCCTCTTCCAGCATGTGCAGGTAGGCTTCGAGGTCTTCCTTTTTGGCCCAGGCCGTACCGTAGATGCGCTGCAGCATTTCGTTCTTGCTGTCGCCACGCCAGTAGGCGCCCGCCACCTTCATCAGCTTGAAAACCTTGAGCTTGCCAGTCGACGGTACGTGCGGACCGCGGCACAGGTCGGTGAAGTTACCCTCACGGTACAGGGACAGCACTTCACCCTGCGGGATCGATTCAATGATTTCTGCCTTGTAGGCTTCGCCGATGCTCTTGAAATAGGCAATGGCTTCGTCGCGAGGCAGTTCGTAGCGCTCGACCGGGATGTCTTTTTTGGCCAGTTCGGCCATTTTCTTTTCGATGGCGACCAGGTCTTCCGGCGTGAACGGACGCTTGTAACTGAAGTCGTAGTAAAAGCCGTTTTCGATTTCCGGGCCGATGGTGACCTGTGCTTCGGGGAACAGCTCCTTGACGGCACAGGCCAGCAAGTGGGCAGTCGAGTGACGCAGGATGCCCAGTCCGTCAGCATCCTTGTCGGTAACGATTGCCAGCTCGACGTCATGGTCGATCACGAACGAGGTATCCACCAGCGCCCCGTCCACACGACCGGCCAGCGCCGCGCGCGCCAGACCGGCGCCGATCGAGGCTGCGACGTCATGAACGGAAACCGGGTTCTCGAACTGACGGACCGAACCGTCAGGCAGACGAATGGCAGGCATGGTAATCCTTCTGGCTTTGGGGCCACTGGCCCGGCGGCACACGGCACCACCGCCGGAAAACAGACAAAAAAAAAGTGCGGTCTGAGCCGCACTTCGTTTTTATTTACACCGCAGTCTTACATGGCCCGACCAAACAGATGATGTCTGGTGTTGCTAGTTCGGGCATGCATGTCTGACTCCGATTCTGTATGTTGGTAGGCACGATTGGACTCGAACCAACGACCCCCACCATGTCAAGGTGGTGCTCTAACCAGCTGAGCTACGTGCCTGTCGAGAACCCGAACTATACGCACCTGCGCCGGTCATGGCAAGCGTTTTTGCGCAAAAAATCATGCGCCAGCACGCTTACGTTATACTAGCACGCTGATTTTTCGACATTTCAGCCTTCTTCATGCTCGAATTTACCCTGCACAAAACCAGCGGTCACGCCCGTCGCGGAACACTCCGCCTCAACCACGGCACCATCGAAACTCCGGTTTTCATGCCGGTTGGAACCTACGGCGCCGTCAAGGCCATGACGCCCGACCGCCTAGACGAAACCGGTGCCCAGATCATCCTTGGCAACACCTTTCACCTGTGGCTGCGGCCGGGCCTTGATGTCATCGGCACCTTCGGCGGCTTGCACGACTTCATCGGCTGGCACAAGCCGATCCTGACCGATTCGGGCGGCTTCCAGGTGTTCAGCCTCGGTGACCTGCGCAAGATTACCGAAGAAGGCGTGCACTTCCAGAGTCCGATCAACGGCGACAAGCTGTTCCTGTCACCGGAAAAGTCGATGGAAATCCAGACCGTCCTCAACTCCGACATCGTCATGCAGCTGGACGAATGCACGCCCGGCCAAGTGGACCACGCCACCGCCAAGGCCTCCATGCAGATGAGCCTGCGCTGGGCCGAGCGCAGCCGGCGCGCCTTTGACGACTACCGCAATCCCAACGCCCTGTTCGGCATCGTGCAGGGCAACCTGTACTTAGATTTGCGCGAAGAATCCCTCAAGGGACTCACCGACATCGGCTTTGACGGCATTGCCGTGGGCGGCCTGTCGGTCGGCGAGCCCAAGCCGGAAATGTACCGCGTACTGCGCGAAGTCGGCCCGATGCTGCCGGCCGACAAGCCGCACTACCTGATGGGCGTCGGCACACCCGAAGACCTGGTGGAAGGCGTCGCCAACGGCATCGACATGTTCGACTGCGTCATGCCGACCCGCAACGCCCGCAACGGCTGGCTGTTTACCCGCTGGGGCGATGTCAAGATCAAGAACGCCCGCTACAAGGACGACACCCGTCCGCTGGACGAACAGTGCAGCTGTTATACCTGCCGCCACTTCAGCCGCGGCTACCTGCACCATCTGCACCGCACCGGCGAAATCACCGGCGCCATGCTCAATACCGTCCACAACCTGCATTACTACCAGGAACTGATGGCCGGCATGCGCGCCGCCATCGAGGCCGACAGCTTTGCCGGATTCCAGCAGGAATTCCATGCCCAACGTGCCCGAGGTGCGTAAGCGACTGCCAGGCACCTTTCCGTTACAATGCCCCGTTCTTCAGTACTGACCCTTCCCGGAGACCCTCCATGAACGAACAACTGATGTCGTTCCTGCCCATGATCGTCATCTTCGTGCTCTTCTGGTTCCTGCTGGTTCGCCCGCAGCAGAAGAAAATGAAGGAACACAAGACCATGCTCGAAGCCCTGCAAAAAGGCGACGAAGTCGTGACCCAGGCCGGCATGATCGGCCGCATCACCAAGCTCGACGACAACAACGTGACGGTGGAAGTCGCCAAGAACGTTGAAATCCAGTTCCAGCGCGCCGCCATCGGCAACAAGCTGGAAAAAGGCAGCTACAAAGGCTAAGCCTGTCTCACGCGCCGCAGCACCTTCGTGCGTGCGGCGCGTTCGATTTCCCTTCAGACATTCCCTCCCATGAACCGCTATCCGCTTTGGAAGTACCTGATCATTGCACTGGCCCTGATCGTCAGTGCGATCTACACCGTACCGAACTTCTACGGCGAAAGCCCGGCGGTGCAGATTTCTAGCACGCGCAGCGCCTATCCGGTCAACACATCGCTGATGGACCAGGTGGAAACCCTGCTGAAAACCCGCGAGCTTTCCCCCGACGGCATCTACCTTGACGGCGGCAGCCTCAAGGTGCGCTTTCGCAGCCCCGACGAACAGCTCAAGGCCCGCGATGCCATCCAGCAGGCACTGGGCGACCATTACATCGTCGCACTGAACCTGCTCTCCTCGTCCCCGGCCTGGCTCGCCTCGATCAAGGCCCACCCGATGTTCCTCGGCCTTGACCTGCGCGGCGGCGTGCACTTCCTGCTGGAAGTCGACATGAAAGCCGCCGTCGACAAGACGCTGGAACGCTACGCCGGCGACATCCGCCGCGAACTCAAGGCCAAGAAGATCCGCTACGGCCAGATCCGCCGTACCGGCGATTCGCTGGAAATCGGCGCCCGTGACGAAGCCACCCTCAAGGCCATCGAAGACGTCATCGCCCGCCAGCTGCCCAACCTGACCCTGCGCGCCGACGACAACACCGGCCGCCTGATCGCCGCCCTCTCCGAACCGGAAATCCGCAAGGTGCAGGAAGACGCCGTCCGCCAGAACATCACCACCCTGCACAACCGCGTGAACGAACTGGGCGTGGCCGAACCGGTCATCCAGCAGTCCGGCGCCAACCGCATCGTGGTCCAGCTGCCGGGCGTACAGGACACGGCCAAGGCCAAGGACATCCTCGGCCGCACAGCCACCCTCGAAGTGCGCATGGTCGAAGACGACAGCCAGAAACTGTCCGACGCCATTGCCGGCGTCACGCCGGCCGGCTACGAGCTGATGCAGGAAATGACCTCGCGTGGCCCGCAGCCGATCCTCGTCAAGAAGGAAGTCGAACTGACCGGCGACAACATCAACGATGCCCAGCCGGGCTTCGATGAAAACGGCACGCCGGCCGTGCACATCAATCTTGACTCGACCGGCAGCTCCATCTTCCGCCAGGTCACCGCCGAGAACATCGGCCGCCGCATGGCGATGATCCTCGTCGAAAAGGGCAAGGGCGAAGTGGTGACTGCACCGGTCATCCGCAGCGAAATCGGCGGTGGCCGTGTGCAGATCTCCGGTTCGATGAACGCTGCCGAAGCCAACGACGTGGCACTGCTGCTGCGCGCCGGCTCGCTGGCTGCTCCGATGAACATCATCGAAGAACGCACGGTCGGTCCGTCGCTCGGTGCCGACAACATCCGCATGGGATTCAACTCGACGGTGTACGGCTTCCTCGCCATCGCAGTGTTCATGGTGTTCTATTACCGCGTGTTCGGCACGATTTCGACCCTGTCGCTCGGCGCCAACGTGATGTTCCTGATTGCACTCCTGTCGATGCTTCAGGCCACGCTGACGCTGCCGGGCATTGCCGCCATCGCGCTGACGCTGGGCATGGCCATCGACGCCAACGTGCTGATCAACGAACGGGTGCGCGAGGAACTGCGCAACGGCATGCCGCCTCAAGCAGCCATCCGCGCCGGTTACGACCATGCCTGGCACACGATCCTCGACTCCAACATCACCACACTGATCGCTGGCCTGGCCCTGCTGATTTTCGGCTCCGGTCCGGTGCGCGGCTTTGCCGTGGTGCACTGTCTGGGCATCCTGACGTCAATGTTCTCGGCGGTGATGGTGTCGCGCGGACTGGTCAACCTGGTCTACGGCTCGCGCAGGCGGCTGACCACGCTGTCGATCTGAGTTACTGGCAATAAAAAGAGCGACCTTGATGGTCGCTCTTTTGCATTCCGCCCTGACTGCTGCCGACAAAAAAACCCTTCCGGTGAAGGGGCAGACTCAAGCCGGAACCCGGCAGGCAACAGAACAGGCTTATTCGCTGAAGCCGCAGAATACTTCGCGCATCATGCGCAGCACTTCCAGCGTACGCAGGTCACCCACCCGGTAATACACCCGGTTGGCGTCCTTGCGGGTCCGCAGCACGCCTTTGTCGCGCATAATGGCCAAATGCTGGGAAATGTTCGATTGTGAGGTCCCCACGCGCTCGACGATGTCCTGCACACTGACCTCGCGGTCGCCGAGCACCGAGATGATCTTGAGCCGCAAGGGATGTGACATCGCTTTCATCGCGCGCGATGTCTGTTCAATATGATCTTCGGTAAAAAGCAAGGGACCGGCTCCTAGCAAAGGCGCGTCAACCGAATGGCAAACTATGCCATCACCAAATCGTTAGAATAGTAGCCTGAAAGCGTGCCATCATCAAGAAGCACTAATATACAAAACGATTAAACTTGGATTTTTCATGAAAAGCATCACTCCTGTCCTGCTCCTGATTCTGGATGGCTTTGGCCACCGCCTGGACGGCGATGATAATGCCATCGCACTGGCCCGCACCCCCAACTGGGACCGCCTGCGCCGCGACCATCCCTACGGCACCATCGACGCATCCGAGCGTGCCGTGGGCCTGCCCCGCGGCCAGTTCGGCAACTCGGAAGTCGGCCACCTCAACATCGGGGCCGGACGGATCGTGACGCAAGACATCAGCCGCATCGACCTTGATCTGGAAGAACAGCGCTTTGCCGGCAATCCGGCCTTTACGCATGCTTTTGCAGCAGCCCGGGGCCATGCCCTGCACATTCTCGGCCTGCTGTCCGACGGCGGTGTCCACAGCCATGAAAACCACATCCACGCGCTGATCCGCGCAGCCCAGGCTGCGGGCGTTGCCGACATCCGCGTACACGCCTTCCTTGACGGCCGCGATACACCGCCGCGCAGCGCCCGGACCTACCTCGAGCGGCTGGATGCCGTACTGGCCGAATGCCCGAACGCCCGGCTCGCCACCGTCTGCGGCCGCTACTTTGCCATGGACCGTGACAAGCGCTGGGAACGGGTCGAACAGGCTTACCGCCTGATCGTGGACGGCGAAGCCGCATTCCAGGCCGATGACGGCCTCTCGGCGCTGGCTGCCGCTTACGCCCGCGATGAAAACGACGAATTTGTCCGGGCCACCCGCATCGGAGCCCCGGCTCCCATGCAGGATGGCGATGCCGTCATCTTCATGAACTTCCGCGCCGACCGGGCCCGCGAACTGACCAGCGCCCTGACCGATCCGGAATTTGACGGATTTTCCGCCCGCCAGCCCCGGCTGTCGGACTATGTCACCCTCACCCGCTATGGCGCCGACTATGCCAGCCTGTCGATCGCCTATCCGCCGCAGACCATCCGCAACGGTTTCGGCGAATACCTGGCCTCACAAGGGCTGCGCCAGCTCCGGATCGCCGAAACCGAAAAGTATCCGCACGTCACCTATTTCTTCAATGGTGGCGAAGAAACCGTCTACCCGGGTGAAGATCGCATCCTCGTACCGTCTCCCAAGGTCGCCACCTACGACCTGCAACCGGAAATGAGTGCGGAAGAAGTGACCAACCGCATTGTCGAAGCCATCAACAGCCGGCAATATCAGGCCATCATTTGCAACTACGCCAACGGGGACATGGTCGGACACACCGGCAGCCTGCCCGCCGCCATCCGCGCGGTCGAAACGCTTGACGGCTGCATCAACCGCTGCGTGGAGGCCATGCTCGCCAATGGCGGCGAAGTGCTGATCACCGCCGACCACGGCAACTGCGAACAGATGGACGACCCGCTCCACCAGCAACCGCATACCCAGCACACCACCAACCTGGTTCCGTTGTGCTACGTCGGACACCGGCCGGCGCGCATCCTTGAAGGCGGCGCCCTCAAGGACATCGCCCCCACCCTCCTCGCACTGATGGGCCTGCCGGCACCTGACGACATGACCGGACATTCTCTCGTCGAACTGCTGTGAAACACCTTGCCAGCCTTCTCCTGCTCACCCCGGTCGCCGTGGCTCTCGCGGCACCGGAAGCTCCGCTGTCGACCGCACCGGTCCAGCAGGACCTGAAGGAAATCCGCCAGCAGATCAATACGCTGAAAAAAGACCTGCGCACCAAGGAGTCCGACCGCGCCGAGGCCAGCGATGCCCTCAAGGCCAGTGCTGCTGCCGTGGCCGAGGCCTCGCGCCTGCTTCAGGAACTGGAACAGCAACAGGGCCAGACCCAGCAGGCCCTGCACCAGTTGCAACAGGAAATCCTCAAGGTCACCCAGCAGGTCAACAAAAACCGCCAGCGCGTATCCCGCATCCTGAAGGCGCAATACGTCAACCGCCATAGCGCCGATCCACTGGCCCTGTTCCTGCAACAGGACAACCCCAACCGCTTTGCCCGCGACCTCAGCTATTACGGCTACCTTGCCCGGGCGCAGCAGCAGGAATTCGACCAGCTGCACGAACGGCTGACCGAACTCGATGCCCTGTCATCCCGGCTGGAGTCCGAACAGACCAAGCTCGCACGGCTTGAAGAAGAACGGCAAAAGCGCAAGGCCAGTCTCGTCAACCAGCAGCAGTCACATGCCACCCTGGTCGCCCGACTGTCCAAAGAGATCGACAGCCAGCAAACCCGTATCGCCAACCTGCAGGAAGACGAAAAGCGCCTGACCCAGCTGATCGCCCGCATCCAGCGCCAGATTGCCGAGCGCCGCCGCGAAGAGGCCCGCAAGCGGGCCGAAGCCCGCAAGCAGGCCCAGATCGCCGCCCGCCGTGAAGCCGAGCGCCGGGCGGCCGAAGCCCGCAAGGCCGGCAAGCCGGTCCCCAAGGCCGAACCCGTCAAGGAAGCACCGGTGGTAGACGACGTGGCAGACGACTCGGCCGCCGGCCGGGCCTTCGGCTCGCTGCGCGGCCGCATGAAGCTGCCGGCTTCGGGCACCATCAGCGGCCAGTTTGGCGCTCGCCGCAGCGAAGGCACCAGCTGGCGCGGCGTCTTCATCAAGGCACCGGAAGGCCAGCCGGTCCGGGCCGTGGCCGACGGGCGCGTGGTGTATGCAGATACCTTGCGCGGATTCGGAAATATGCTGATCATCGATCACGGCGGCGGTTACATGACCATTTATGGCAATGGCAACCAGTTGGCCAAATCCGTCGGCGCCACCGTACGCGCCGGTGATGTCGTCGCCAGCACCGGCAACAGCGGCAACATGGAAGATTCCGGCATCTATTTCGAACTCCGCCACCTCGGGCAACCACTCAACCCGTCAAAATGGGCGCGTTAACCTTTAATCCACACGTATTCATGATGAACCGGCCAGCCGTCCACCATACCTGCACGGCAGGCCAGCGGGAGATTCCACTCGATGCACAATAGCCGGCAAAAATTTGCCCTCGTCAGCGCTGGCGCCATCGCCGGTGCCATCCTCACCCTGTCGATCACCGCCTCGGCCGACAAGGAAGCCCTGGCGCCCTTGCCGCTGAACGAGCTGCGCACCTTCGCCGAGGTATACGGCCGGATCAAGGCTGATTACGTCGAGCCAGTCGACGACAAGAAACTGATTACCGAGGCCATCAACGGCATGGTGTCGGGACTGGACCCGCATTCGTCCTACCTCGACCCGGAAGCCTACAAGGAGCTGCGCGAAGGCACGCAGGGTGAATTCGGCGGACTGGGCATCGAGATCGGCATGGAAGACGGCCTCGTGCGCATCATCGCGCCGATCGAAGACACGCCGGCTGCCCGTGCCGGCCTCAAGAGCGGTGACCTGATCGTCAAGATCGACGATACCCCGGTGCGCGGCCTGACCAGTACCGAGGCAGTCAAGCGCATGCGCGGCAAGCCGGGTACGCCGGTCATCCTGACCATCAGCCGCAAGAGCGAGGCCCGGACCTTCCAGGTGCAGCTGACCCGCGCTATCATCAAGACCAAGAGCGTCAAGCCAAAGCTGATCGAGCCGGACATCGGCTACGTCCGCATCACCCAGTTCCAGGAGCACACGGTCGAAAACCTGGTACAGGGCATCAACCAGATCTACAAGGACAACAAGACTCCGCTGAAAGGCTTGGTGCTGGACCTGCGTGACGATCCGGGCGGCCTGCTGAACGCGGCCGTCGGCGTCTCGGCCGCCTTCCTGCCTGCCAATACGCTGGTGGTCTATACCGAAGGCCGCACGCCGGATGCCAAGATGCAGCTGACGTCGATTCCGGAAAACTACGTCCGCGAACCGGGCAAGCCCGACCCGCTCAAGAGCCTCGTCCCCGAGGCCCGCACGGTACCGATCGTGATCCTCGTCAATGGCGGCACCGCCAGCGCCTCGGAAATCGTCACCGGCGCCCTCCAGGACCACAAGCGCGCCATCGTGGTCGGTACCCAGACCTTCGGCAAGGGTTCGGTCCAGTCGGTGTTGCCGCTGGGCAGTGCCGGCGGCATCAAGCTGACCACCGCCCGTTACTTCACCCCCAAGGGTACGTCGATCCAGGCCAAGGGCATTACGCCGGATGTCGAAGTCGAGGAAATAGCCGTCGCCGGTGACGAGCGCAAGCCGCTGACCATGCCGGTCCGCATCCGCGAAGCCGACCTGGAGCATCACCTGAGCAACCCGAACGGCGACAAGTCCGGCAACAAACTGGTCCCGACAGACAAGCCGGCCGCACCGGACAAGGCCGACGAAGCGCCGGTCAATCCACGCGAGCCGAATCCGAAAACCGACAACCAGCTGGCGCAGGCCTTGAACATCCTCAAGGTGCAGCAAATACTGCAAAAACCGTAAGCGCCACCGCTGCCAGACACACCGCCTTCGGGCGGTGTGTTTTTTTGGAGGAGCCACAGGCATGCCACAGCCATCCACCGTCATCCAGATACGGGAGCTGCGACTGGCCTCCCTGCCTGCCGGCCAGGGCCCGCTGGTCATGGCATGGCTGGGCCGGCTTCCCGGACTGGAAGTGAGCCAAAACGGTCCACTGACACTGACCATTCGTTATGCTGCCGGCCAGTATCGGATGAGTGAGCTGCGTCAACTGCTGACGGATGCCAGCTTTCATCCGGACAACAGCCTGTGGTCCAGGCTGCGTCTGGCTCTCTACGATTACAGCGACCAGCTGGCCCGTCACAATCTGGCGCAACCTGCCTCCCGCTCGTACAGCCGTGAGGCCTATGCCCGGATTTACCAGCAGCACCTGCACGGCGACCACGACGACACACCGGAAGAACTGCGGCATGACAGCTAGGCATCATGCATTCCCAATACCAGACAATGCTGTTACCCTTTTTGACTTGCCATTGTCTTGATTGTGCACCATGTACGCTTCCGCTTTTGTCCAGAGTTTCCGCGAAGCCGCTCCTTATATCCATGCGTTTCGCGGGCGTACTTTTGTCATCGGATTTGGCGGTGAAGCACTCGAGCAAGGACGGTTTGCATCGCTGTCCCATGACATCAACCTGCTGGTCAGCCTCGGGGTCAAGGTAGTGCTGGTGCATGGCGCCCGGCCCCAGATTGATGAACTGTTGAAAATCCGTGGCATTACGCCACGCATCCATCTGGACCGGCGGGTAACAGACAGCGACACGATCGAAATCGTCAAACAGGCTGTGGGCTGGACGCGTGCGGAAATCGAGGCACAGCTGTCGGTCGCCCTGCCGGATTCCCCCATGGCCGGGGCCAACCTGCGCATTGTCGGTGGCAACCACATTGTCGCCCGGCCGCTGGGCGTCATCGATGGCGTGGACATGCAGTACAGCGGTCAGGTCCGCAAGCTGGACGTGCAGGCCATCCGCCACCAGCTGGACTTCGGTGAACTGGTGCTGCTGTCTCCGCTGGGTTATTCACCGACTGGCGAGATTTTCAACCTCAGCATGCCAGAGGTTGCCGCCGCCGCTGCCGCAGCCCTGCATGCAGAAAAACTGCTGTTTGTCCTCGATACGCCAAGCGGAGTCCAGGACAAGAATGGCCGCCACATTACCGAATTCACCGCCCGGGAAGGACTGGAATGGCTGGATCATTCGGCCCGGCATCTGGGGGCCGGCATGCGTCACTGCCTGAAAGCCGCGCTGGATACGGTCATAAGCGGAGTCAAACGGGCACACATCGTCAGCCAGCACCTTGATGGCGCCCTGCTCAAGGAGCTGTTCACCCATGATGGCTGTGCCACCATGATCTCGGCCGAACCATTGCAGGTCTGGCGCCAGGCCGTCATTGAGGATGTCGGCAGCATTCTGGCCCTGATCGAACCACTTGAACGGTCAGGAGCCCTGGTCAAGCGCGGCCGGGAACTGATCGAAATGGATATCCACCGGTTTTATGTCATCGAACATGATGGGAAAATCACCGGATGCGTTGCCCTGAACCTGTTTCCGGAAGACCATGTTGCCGAACTGGCGTGTCTGGCCGTACTGCCCGCCTGGCAAAAACGTGGCCAAGGTGATGCCCTGTTGCGTCACACCGTCCAGAAAGCCTGGCAGCTGGGCATGAAGCGGCTTTTTGTCCTGACCACGCAGACGGCACACTGGTTTATCGAGCGCGGTTTTGCTGAAGGTGACCTGTCTGAACTCCCCGAGCGCAAACAGGCGCTGTACAACTATCAGCGCCGCTCGAAAGTCCTGTTCCGGAATCTCTGAAACACTATCCGGCAAATGATTGCTTCAGCCGCTGCTGGAAGTTCCAGGTAGAGCGACACATTTCGTCCAGATCCCGGTTAGCCTGCCAGCCCAGCAAACGGTTGGCCTTGCCAGCATCGGCATAATAGGCCGGCAAGTCACCGGCCCGCCGGGCAGCAACCTGGTACGGAACCGGGCGACCGCTGGCCTTTTCAAACGAACGGATCACGTCCAGCACACTGATGCCTTGTCCTGTTCCCAGATTGAAAGCGTGCCATCCGGCATGTGATTGCAGGTAGTCCAGAGCTGCTGCATGCCCCTCAACCAGATCCATTACGTGCACGTAATCACGCACACCGGTGCCGTCCGGCGTGTCGTAATCATCACCAAAAACCGACAGGAACGGACGCTCACCCGATGCAACCTGGGCGATGAACGGCATCAGGTTATTGGGAATACCCAGGGGATTTTCTCCGATCAGGCCGGATTCATGGGCTCCGACGGGATTGAAGTAACGCAGGCAAGCAATGCACCACGCTGGACTGGATACAGCCAGATCAGCAAGCATGTCTTCTACATGCTGCTTTGTACGCCCGTATGGATTGATGGCACCTACAGGGTGTTTTTCATCGTATGGCAGATACCGGGGCGTGCCATAAACCGTTGCACTGCTGCTGAAAACCAGACGATGAATACCGGCTGACTCCATGGCCTGCACGAGGCTGATCGTACCCTGGACATTATTCGCATAATAATCGATGGGCTTTTGCACGGATTCGCCGACTGCTTTCAATCCGGCAAAATGCACTACCGCATCAATTGCATGTCTTTTCAGCGCATCAGCAAGAATATCCCGATCCCGCACATCACCAATCACAAGCGGTACGGTTTTTCCGGCAAGAAAAGAAACCCTCTCGGCCACTCCTGCATCACTGTTGACCAGGTTATCAAACAAGACAACTTGATGGCCAAACCGTGCAAATACCACTGCGGCGTGACTGCCGATATAACCGGTCCCACCAGTCAACAGAATATTCATTGCATCCTCATCCAAGCTGTAACCCGTTCATTCAGCAGGCAGTATACAAGTGGCACCTGCAGCTGACACCCTTTGAGAACATTGCGTTTCTTGAGGACAAGCGGAGAAGCTGGTCAGGATGGGCAAAGGTTCAGCCTGTTCCCGGACTCGATGCAGGCGGTCGTATACGCGTACGCGCGAGGACGGGCATGACAAAGCAAAGGCCCCCAGCGTGTGCTGGGGGCCTTGATGGGGAGCCTGGCGGTGTCCTACTTTCGCACGGGTATCCGTACTATCATCGGCGCTAAGTGGTTTCACGGTCCTGTTCGGGATGGGAAGGGGTGGGACCCACTCGCTATGGCCACCAGGCATAAACTGTCGAGCCGTCGTGCTGCTTTCGCAACACGCCGCCTCATCAAACGGTCAAAGAAGTGACAGGTCAGATCGATCGTCGCATTCACTGAATGCTTCAACTTATAGGATCAAGCCTCACGGGTAATTAGTATCGGTTAGCTT
>NZ_AUHR01000012.1:91110-109742 GCF_000423285.1 Laribacter hongkongensis DSM 14985 | reverse complement strand
GTTCCGATGCATTACTCACCCGTTCGCCACTCGTCAGCAGACCGAAGTCCCTGTTACCGTTCGACTTGCATGTGTAAAGCATGCCGCCAGCGTTCAATCTGAGCCAGGATCAAACTCTTTCGTTCAATCTCAGCTAAGTACTTGGCTTGCTCAAAGAAACGACAAGAAAATGTTTTTCCTTGCGTCTATTTGAAGTGCGAGCCTGTGGGTTTCCACAAGCGCTCACACTTATCGGTTGTTCGTTTGTTAAAGAGCTTTCCGGACCAGCCGGCGCTGCGTCGTGCAGCGAGGTGGCGAACTATACCCACCTCTCCACAACTCGTCAACACCCAACCCCACAAAACCTGCAACAATCCGGCATCCACCTGTTTCAAAACGAAATTCCCGGCAAAAAAATCCGCCCACCCCGGCTCAACGCGCAAATGCCGCCTGCTCTCCTTACCCCGCTGCACGGATCAACAGCCGGTCCAGGGCACGCTGGGGCAACACATGCCTCAGCCACCAGAACAGGTGCGTCGGAAACGTCACGCGATAACGGGCCTTCTGCTGCCGAGCATTCAACGCATGCACCACTACTTCGGCAACAGCGCTGGCCGGCAAGGTAAACCGTGTGGCCTCACCTTCTTTCTGCAACCGCTGCAACTCCCGCTCATATACATCTGCATGCACGCTGTAGCGATGATCCACATGCGCCAGAAAATGTTGCAGGGCATTGGGGCGAAAACGGCTGACAATCGGCCCCGGCTCCACCAGAGACACCTGGATGCCAGTACCGTCCAGCTCCAGCCGCAACGTATCGACCATTCCCTCCAGCGCAAACTTGCTGGCGTTATAAGCACCCCGCCAACGCATGGGCGCAAATCCCAGTACCGACGAATTGAACAGGATCCGGCCATGCCCTTGCCGGCGCATGACCGGCAGCACTTCGGATACCAGCTCCCAGACGCCAAACACATTGGTTTCAAACTGCTGCCGCAATGCATTTCTCGGAATGTCCTCCACTGCACCTGGCTGCCCAAAGCCGGCATTGCTGAATACCGCATCCAGCATTCCCCCGGTCTGCTCCAGCACCCGGGTCACGCCCGCGCGAATCGACTCGCTGCTGTCCACATCCATCTGCAAAGCCAGCGGAAACTGCGGGCGCAATTTTTCGACATCTTCCGCTCGTCTCGCCGAAGCAAACACCTGCCAGCCAGCCTGCTGCAGGCACAAGGCACTCGCTAGCCCGATCCCGCTGGAACAACCCGTCACCAAAATTCGTTTTTCGTGCATTTACAATGAACCTCTACATGCCGTATATGGCTGTTCTTTTCTTGCCCATGTCCTAACAGGAGAAAACCTTGACCCTCGGTCTTGCCTCGGTCGGCACCCCATGGATGTACGCCGGTTTCTTTGCCGCCGTGATCGCCATGATCGTGATCGACATCATCGCCCTCAACAAACAGGGCAGCCACAAAGTTTCAGCACGCGAAGCGCTGGGCTGGTCAGCCATCTGGATCAGCATTGCCATGCTGTTCAACCTGTGGCTCTGGTGGCACATCCGCACCAATGTCGACAGCGGTCTTGACGAAGTGGCCCGCGCCGCACTGGCCGACCAGAAGGCGCTGGAATTCCTGACAGGCTACCTGATCGAAAAATCGCTGGCCGTCGACAACATTTTCGTTTTCCTGCTGATCTTCAACTATTTCAAGGTTCCGGCCGCCTATCAGCGCCGCGTACTGGTTTACGGTGTGCTTGGTGCCATCTTCATGCGCGCCATCATGATCGCGCTGGGCGCAGTACTGGTGGCCGAATTCTCGTGGGTGCTGTACCTGTTCGGGGCCTTCCTCGTGTTTACCGGCATCAAGATGATGCTGCCGGAAAAGGAAAGCGCAGACGACCTGGGCAACAACCGCCTGCTCAAGTGGATCCGCAGCCACATGCGCATCACGACGGACTACCACGGCGAATCCTTCTTCGTTCGCTCCGGCGGCATCCTCTGGGCCACGCCGATGTTCCTCGTGCTGACCATGATCGAGCTGAGCGATCTGGTGTTTGCAGTCGACAGCATCCCAGCCATTTTCGCCGTCACCCGCGACCCGTTCATCGTGCTGACCTCCAACATCTTCGCCATCCTCGGACTGCGGGCCATGTATTTCCTGCTGGCCGACGTGGCCGACCGCTTCCACCTGCTCAAGTACGGCCTGGCCGTGGTGCTGACCTTCATCGGCGTCAAGATGCTGCTGCTGGACATCTACCACATCCCGACCGTGATCTCGCTCACGACGGTATTCGCGGTACTGACCACCTCCATCATCCTGTCCCTGTTGACCAGCCGGGACAAAAAATAATTAATCTGGATAAAGTGCGGAATTCACACCGTTTTCACCATTTAGAACTCTTGCTCTAGTGAAATATATCGGCAACAATCCGCTCCATCTCTGGCTGGCCCCAAGGGGTCAGCCTTTTTTCATTCCAGCGATATGGAGCAGTCCTTGTTGTTCTCCCGTTTGACCCTGGCGCTGACCTGCGCCGGCATCACCTCGACAGCCGCTGCTGCCGGCTTCCAGCTCTCCGAACAAAGCGTCACCAGCCTTGGCCGTGCCCATGCCGGCGCCGGCATCATGGGTGATGACCTGTCTGCGGCCTTCTACAACCCGGCGGGCATGCTGCTCAACAAGGGCACGTCCGTACAGGCCGGTATCGTGGCCGCCAGCGTGCGCCCGGAATACGAGGGCTCAGCCTACGGCAAGGCCGGTGTCGCCCGTGGCGATGTGCTCGAATGGATCCCCAACGGTTTCATGGTGCATGAAATCAGTCCCGACCTGCGCCTTGGCCTGTCGATGACGGCACCGTTCGGTCTGGCCACTGATTACGACGACAAATGGATCGGCAACCAGGCCGGCATCAGCAGCTCGATCAAGACGGTGGACATCAACCCGTCGATCGGCTGGCAAGCCACCCCGTGGCTGGCACTGGGTGCCGGTGTGTCGGCGCAGTACGCCAATGCCAGCCTGAAGCAAGGCATCCCGGGCGTGCTGCTTGGCGAAGTCAAGGCCAAGGGCTGGGCATGGGGCTACAACCTGGGCGCGATGGTGTCCCTGTCTGACAGCACCCGCCTTGGCCTGGCATACCGTTCCAAAATCGATCATAAAACCGACGGTTTTCTGGACTACACAGGTGGTCTTATTCCCGGTGGCCACAAGCATGAATCCGCCAAGGCCGACGTGACCGTTCCGGAATACATTACCCTGAGCGCCATGCACGAAATCAACCCACAATGGACGGTGTCGGGCATCGTGCGCTGGACCAACTGGTCGCGCCTGAAATCGATCGACGTGGTCAGCCAGTCCGGCGGCGGACTCAGCCTCGAAAACAACTGGGGCGACTCCTGGTACTACGGTGTGGGTGCCGACTACCGTCACAACGACCAGTGGACCTTCCGTGGCGGCCTTGCCTACGAAACCACGCCGGTCAAGTCGGCCGAATACCGCAACCCGCTGATTCCCGACAGTGACCGCGGCTGGGTCAGCCTCGGCGCCAGCTGGAAGGTCAACAAGCAAAGCCAGCTGGACTTCTCGTACAGCCACCTCTTTGCCATGGGCGACTCCAAGACCACCTACAAGGGACTGAACGGTGAATTCTCCGTCGTGGCCGACCTGATCGGCGTGCAGTACCAGTACCAGTTCTGACCGGAGCAGCCGGACACCGCAAGCGGGCCCACAGGCCCGCTTTTTTGTGCCCGCCATGCCGGCTGCTTGAGTTATCTGACTGCGCGCCGGAATTTGCCGCTACAATTTGGCGGTTTTTCCAGTGACATTCATCATGGCCAAACCTGCCAAACAGCCCGCCAGTTTTGAAAGCGCCGTCGAACAGCTCGATGCGCTGATCCGTGATCTCGAGCGTGGAGAGCTGCCTCTTGAAGCAGCACTGGCCGCCTACAAGCAAGGCGCCGAACTCGTCAAATTCTGTCAGGGCAAGCTTGCCGACGCCGAGCAGCAACTGCGCGTACTGGAAGCAGATGCACTCAAGCCACTGGACCCCGAGCATGACTGATACCGATTTCCTGCGCTGGATGACGGACATCCAGCAGCGCGTCGAAACCGCCCTCGCGGCCAGCCTGCCCGCCGGTACCCACGCCGCCACCCCGCTGTTTGATGCCATGCGCTACGCCGCACTGGACGGCGGCAAGCGCGTGCGGCCGCTGCTGGTATTTGCCGCCGGCGACGTTTCCGGTGCCACGCCTGAGGCCCTGTCGGCTGCCGCCTGCGCCGTGGAATGCATCCACGCCTACTCGCTGGTACACGACGACCTGCCCTGCATGGACGACGACGTACTGCGCCGCGGCAAACCCACTTGCCACATCGCCCACGGCGAAGCCATGGCCCTGCTGGCCGGCGATGCCCTCCAGGCCCATGCCTTCGAACTGCTGGCAATTCCCCTGCCCGGCGTCGTGCCGGCCCGGCAGCTGGCCATGGTGTCTGCACTGGCCCACGCCGCCGGCCCGCGCGGCATGTGCGGCGGTCAGGCCATCGATCTGGCAGCCGTCGGCCACGCACTGGACCAGACCGCACTGGAATACATGCACTGCCTGAAAACCGGCGCCCTGATCCAGGCGGCCGTCCGGCTTGGCGCCCTTGCCGGCTCGCCTGACGATGACGAACTGGCGGCCCTCGACCGCTACGCCCGCCGCATCGGCCTCGCTTTCCAGGTCATCGACGACGTGCTCGACTGCGAAGCCGACAGCGCCACGCTGGGCAAGACCGCCGGCAAGGATGCCGCCCACGACAAGCCTACCTACGTCAGCCTGATGGGACTGGGCGAAGCCCGCAGCTACGCGCACGCCCTGCTGGCAGACGCCCATGAGGCACTGGCCCTGTTCGGCGCCCGTGCCCGTCGCCTGCAACAGCTGGCCGACTACATCGTGGCGCGCTCTTTCTAATTTTTCTGGCCATCATGACTTCCACCCCGCTTCTCGACACGATTCAGATTCCGGCCGACCTGCGCGAGCTGGACCGCAAGCAACTGCCGCAGCTGGCGCGCGAACTGCGCGACTTTCTGGTGGATTCCGTCAGCCAGACCGGCGGGCACTTTGCCTCCAACCTCGGCTCGATCGAACTCACCATCGCCCTGCACTACGTCTACAACACGCCGGACGACCGGCTGGTGTGGGATGTCGGCCACCAGACCTATCCGCACAAGATCCTCACCGGCCGGCGCGACCGCATGCACACCATGCGGCAAAAAGGCGGCCTGGCCGGCTTTCCCAAGCGTGACGAATCGGAATACGACACCTTCGGCGTCGGTCACTCGTCCACCAGCATCGGTGCGGCACTGGGCATGGCCGTGGCCGCCCGCCAGACCGGCAGCGACCGCCGCGTGGTAGCGATCATCGGAGACGGCGCCATGACCGCTGGCCAGGCCTTCGAGGCGCTCAACAACGCCGGAGATTCGGACACGGACCTGCTGGTCATCCTCAACGACAACGACATGTCGATCTCGCCGAACGTCGGCGCGCTCAACCACTATTTCACCCGCCTCATGAGCGGCCGCTTCTACGCCACCATGAAAAGCGGCACCAACCGGGTGCTGGGCATGGCGCCGCCGCTGCAAAAGCTGGCGCACAAGGCTGAAGAGCAGGTCAAGGGCCTGCTGACCCCGGCCACCCTGTTCGAGGAATTCGGCTTCAACTACCTGGGTCCGGTCGACGGCCATGACCTGGGCGTACTGGTCAACACGCTGCAAAACATCCGCCAGCTCAAGGGGCCGCAGTTCCTGCACGTGGTCACCAAAAAGGGCCGCGGCTACAAGCTCGCGGAAAAAGACCCGATCAGCTATCACGGCGTCAGCAAGTTCAGTCCGGAAAACGGACTGGTCAGCAAATCCGGCAGCAGCAAGCCCGGCTACACGCAGGTATTCGGCGACTGGCTGTGCGACATGGCAGCACAGGACGAACGTCTCGTCGGCATCACGCCGGCCATGCGCGAAGGTTCGGGCATGGTGCGCTTCGAAAAGGAATATCCGGACCGCTATTTCGATGTCGGCATTGCCGAACAGCACGCGGTCACGTTCGCCGCCGGCATGGCCTGTGACGGGCTCAAGCCAGTGGTGGCGATCTACTCCACCTTCCTGCAACGCGCCTACGACCAGCTGATCCACGACGTCGCCCTGCAAAACCTGCCGGTGGTGTTTGCCATCGACCGCGCCGGGCTGGTGGGAGCTGACGGCCCGACCCACGCCGGTGCTTTCGACCTCTCCTACCTGCGTTGCATCCCCAACATGGTGGTGATGGCGCCGTCGGACGAAAACGAATGCCGGCAACTGCTCTACACCGCATTCCTGCACGACGGACCGACGGCCGTGCGCTACCCGCGCGGCACCGGTCCTGGCTGCGAACCGGTGGCCGCCATGACCGCCCTGCCGCTGGGCCAGGGCACGCTGCGCCGCCAGGGCAAGGGCATCGCCATCCTGGCGTTCGGCAGCATGGTGCATCCGGCACTGGCAGCAGCTGACCAGCTCGATGCCAGCGTGGCAGACATGCGCTTTGTCAAACCGCTGGACACCGCCCTGATCCGCCAGCTGGCGGCCAGCCACGAGCTGCTGGTCACGGTCGAGGAAAACGTGGTGATGGGCGGAGCCGGCAGCGCCGTGCTGGAACCCCTGGCCGCCGCCGGCATCACCGTGCCGGTGCTGAACCTCGGCCTGCCCGACCACTACGTCGAGCACGGTGACCCGGCCCTGCTGCTGGCCGACTGCGGCCTCGATCCTGCCGGCATCGTCCGCTCGGTCCGCCAGCGGCTGGACGATACTGCCTCCGGCACAGCCTGACAGGCTTCGGCATGAGCTGGCTGGATTCGCTGATCGTCCTCGACAACAGTCCGTTCGCGGCCTTGCCGCGCTACCTGATCGCACTGGGCATCGGCCTGCTGCTGGGCATCGAGCGCGAACGCAAGGCGCACTCACCGGCCGGCATCCGCACCTTTGCCCTGACCGCCATGTTCGGCACCCTCAACGCGCAGCTGGCCAACCAGATGCAGCTGCCGTTCCTGGCGCTGGGCGGACTCGGGGTGGTCGCGGTGTTCATCCTCGCGGCCTACCGCAAAACCGGTGCGGCCGACACCGCCGACACGCCGGACGTCACCACCCAGGTGGCTCTGGTACTGGCCTACTCACTGGGGATGATGGTGTGGCTCGACGGCGGCAAGCTCGCCGTAGCTCTGGGCATCATCGCCACCAGCCTGCTGTACCTGAAGCCGGAACTCCAGCGTTTCAGTCACCGGCTGACCCGCCACGACATCTACACCCTGCTCCAGTTCCTGGTGTTCTTCAGCATCATCCTGCCCCTGGTGCCCAACCGGCAGATGGGGCCGTTCAACGCCATCAACCCTTACGAAGTCTGGCTGATGGTGGTGCTGATCTCCGGCATCGGGCTGGCGGGCTATCTGGCGGTGCTGATCATCGGCAACCGCTCCGGCGCCTGGCTGCTGGGCATTCTGGGCGGGCTGGTTTCGAGCACGGCCACGTCGGTCACCTATTCGCGCCAGGCCGCGCATACTCCCGAGGCCCTGCCGTTTGCCGCTGCAGTGATCCGGCTGGCCAACATGGTGGTATTTGTCCGCATCGGCTTTCTGGCTGCCCTGCTGGCACCGGGCCTGCTGCCGACCCTGCTGCCGCCACTGGCGATTGCCGGACTGGCCGGGCTGGTCATCACGCTGTGGGCCGGCCGGCAGCCGGCAGCCGACAATCCCGCGCACGAATTCAGGCTCTCCAACCCGGTGGAGATTCCGACCGCCCTGCTGTTCGGCGTCATGTTTGCCGTGGTCGGCATTGCCATTGCGGCGCTGACCGACTGGATCGGCGTGGGCGGCCTCTACCTGGTGGCGGCGGTGTCCGGCCTGACCGACATCGACGCCATCGTGCTCAGTTCCTTCCGCCAGTACGCAGACGGACGGTTGCTGGGCCTGCCCGTCGGGCTGGCAATTGCCATCGCCCTGCTGGCCAATTCGGCCTTCAAGCTGGGGCTGGTGTCCAGCCTGGGCGGCCGGACGCTGGCCCGCCAGCTGGTGCCGGTGCTGCTGGTGCCGCCACTGCTGATGTTGCTGCTTGCCGCAGCCATGTTTTTCGGACAATAACGACAGTCATGCAGTCGTGATTGATCCAGTCAATTTGATGGTTTTAAACAGCCAATGCCCGACTTCTTTACTCAGGTATTGGCCGGCCAGTATACTCACCCCGAATTTCATCAGGGATATCCATCGTAGATGAACACCGTACCCATGCCTGACGTCCAGAGTTCGCCGGACACCCGCCACATTGCCATCAACAAGGTCGGCATCAAGTCGATCCGCCATCCGGTGCTGGTGGCCGACCGCTCCGGCGGCATCCAGCACACTGTCGGCGTTTTCAACATGTACGTGCACCTGCCGCACAATTTCAAAGGCACGCACATGTCCCGCTTTGTCGAGATCCTCAACAGCCACGACCGCGAGATCTCGGTGGAAAGCTTTGAAGCCATCGTGCGCGAAATGTGCGAGCGGCTGGAAGCCCAGTCGGGCTATCTGGAAATGAGCTTTCCGTACTTCGTCAACAAGACCGCGCCGGTCTCCGGCGTGCAGAGCCTGCTGGACTACGAAGTGACCTTCGTCGGCGAAATCATCAACGGCGACTACCGCTTCACCATGAAGGTGCTGGTGCCGGTCACCAGCCTGTGCCCGTGCTCGAAGAAGATTTCCGAACGCGGTGCCCACAACCAGCGCTCGCACATCACCATCACCGCCACCACCCGGGCCGACGTGTGGATCGAAGACCTGATCGACGTGGCGGAAACCCAGGCCAGCTGCGAGCTGTACGGCCTGCTCAAGCGTCCGGACGAAAAGTTCGTCACCGAGCGAGCCTACGACAATCCGAAGTTCGTCGAGGACCTGGTGCGTGACGTGGCAGCCGCCGTCCACCGTGACGACCGCATCACGGCCTACGTGATCGAAAGCGAAAACTTCGAATCGATCCACAACCACTCGGCCTACGCCCTGATCGAGCACGACAAGCGCGCCTGAGCGCCACTTGCCTGCCAATGCCGCCACCGGAGCCCCCTCCGGTGGCGGTTGTCGTTTCAGTGCTGCCGCCCGGCCTGCCTGTAGGCTTCCAGCGCAGCCGGAAAGCAGGCCAGTGTCCGCTCGATCACGCCCTGCGCCACCGAAATCGCCATGCCGTAATTGGTGACCGGCACCCCCTGGCGGGCAGCCTGCCGCTGCCGCGCCAGCATGTCCTGGCGCGTCACCATGCAGCCACCGCACTGCACCACCAGCTGGTAACCGGACAGGTCGTCCGGAAAATCACGCCCGGCCACCACGTCCACTTCCAGCGGGCCGTTGGCCGCCCGTGACAGCAGGCGCGGAATCTTCACCCGGCCGATGTCGTCGTCCTGCGCGTGGTGCGAACACGCCTCGGCAATCAGCACCCGGTCGCCAGGCAACAGGCGCCGGATGCAGCCCGCGCCCTGCGCCAGCTGCACCATGTCGCCCTTGAAGCGCGACATCAGGATCGAGAACGTGGTCAGCGGCACCGTGTCCGGCGTCTGCTGCACCACCGGCTGCACCACCTGCGAATCGCAGACCACCAGTGCCGGCGGCACATCCAGCCGCGCCAGCCGGGCTGCGTAGTCCTGCTCCTTGACCACCAGCGCGCAGGCATCTCGGTCCAGCACCTCGCGCAGCGTCATCACCTGCGGCAGGATCAGCCGCCCTTTGGGAGCGCTGATGTCGATCGGCACCACCAGCAGCACCAGGTCCTGCGGCGCCAGCAGGTCGCCGACCAGCACCGGCACCGGCTCTCCGGCCGGCGGCTGCAACAGCGCCAGCAAGGCCCGTCGCACTTCGGCCACGTCGTCGTCCGAACGGCTCGACACCATCAGGCAGCGTCCGGCTTCCTGTTGCAGGGCGGCCAGCACATCGTGCGCCGGCCTCTCCACATCGCAGTGGTTGACCAGCACCAGATGCGGCACGCCGCGTGCCCGCGCCTCGCGCAGCACCACCCGGTCCTCGTCACGCAGGCCTCCCGGGCTGACCAGCAGGACCACCAGGTCCACCCGGGCCAGCACGGCACGGGTTTTCTGCACCCGCAGCATCCCCAGTTCGCCCTCGTCGTCCAGCCCGGCAGTATCGACAAACAGCACCGGACCGAACGGCAGCAGTTCGTAGGCTTTTTCCACCGGATCGGTGGTGGAGCCGGGCCGGGCCGACACGATGGCCCGTTCCTGTCCGGTCAGGGCATTGAACCAGCTCGACTTGCCGGCATTGCGGCAGCCGAACAGGCCGATGTGGGGCATCAACCCCCGCGGAGTGGTCAGCATCGTCCGCCTCAGCAGTAAATGTCGCGCCGGCCGGCGCGGATCATGCCGAGCATTTTTTCGGCGTTGCGGCGCGTTTTCGGCTCCATGTCGTCCAGTGCTTCGACAATGGCCTGCGAGCCGGCCTGCTGCGTGGCCGGGCTGGCGTAATCGCACAGGTATTCCTGGAGGGTGGTCACGGCATTGGGATCGCACTTGCGCTTGATCAGCCCCGGCTTGGCCAGGTCCATGAAATCCTTGCCGGTGCGGCCGGCGCGGTAGCAGGCGGTGCAGAACGACGGCACATAGCCGCTGGCAGCCAGTTCGGCCACCACCTCTTCCAGCGAGCGGTGGTCACCCAGCTGGAACTGGCCGGTGGAATCCTCGTCGGCACCGTAGCCGCCAGGATTGGTGCGGCTGCCGGCCGAAATCTGCGACACGCCCAGCGCGCAGGCTTCGCGCCGCATGGCGGCCGATTCCCGCGTGGACAGGATCAGGCCGGTATACGGCACGGCCAGCCGCAGGATGGCGATGATCTTCTTGAAATCAAGGTCGGAAACACCGGCAGGCGGTGCCTCGGACAGGGGGGCGCCTTCGGCCGGCTCGATGCGCGGCACGCTGATGGTGTGCGGGCCGACGCCGAAGCGGTTCTCGAGGTGCGCGGCGTGCTGCATCAGCGACAGCAGCTCGAAGCGCCAGTCGTGCAGGCCGAACAGTACGCCCAGACCGACATCGTCGATGCCGGCCAGCATGGCGCGGTCCATGGCCGAGCAGCGCCAGTCAAAATCGGTTTTCTGCCCGCCCAGGTGCACCCGGGCGTAGGCCGCCCGGTGATAGGTTTCCTGGAAAAGCTGGTAGGTGCCGATTTCGGCGGCTTTCAGGTCGTGGAACTGCGCCAGCTCCAGCGGTGCCACATTCACGTTCAGCCGGCGGATGTTGCCGTGTGCGTGCGTCACCGAATACACCGCTTCGATGGCATCCAGTACGTAACGGAAGCCGCCCCGGGCGGCCGGATAGCCTTCCCCGGCCACCAGCAGCACCCGTTTCTGCCCCTGGTCGATCAGCTGCCGCGCCTCGTGCCGGATGGCGTCCATGTCGAGCGCGTGGCGCTGGATGTCCTTGTTGGAGCGGCGGAAAGCACAGTAGGAACACTCGTTCTTGCACAGGTTGGAGATGTAAAGCGGGGCAAACAGCACCATGCGCCGGCCGTAGATCGCTTCCTTGACCTCGCGGGCAGTGGCAAACAGCGCCTCGCACAGCTCGGCAGAATCGATCAGGGTCAGGGCAGCCACGTCGGCAAAATCCAGCCCCTTGAGTTCGCGGGCCCTGGCGAGGATTTCCTGCACCCGCACCGGATCGGCCACGGCGTCTGCCAGTGCGGCCTCGATGGCGGCCGGCGCCAGCCAGTCAGCCTGCGTATCGTGAAGATCAGACATGAAAACACTTTCTGTCCGGACAGAGTCAGTGCCCGGACGTGCAAATACCGCAATACCGCACCGGAAGCCTCTGCGCGGCCCTGATTCCGTTCAGGGGCACGCGGGCAGCCGCTTCCGGCAACAGAAAACGCACCGGCCACCGGCATCGCCCGCGCCGGCGGCCCGAACGGCCAGCCCCGGACCGGGGCCTGGACTAGTCCTGGTGCCGCCCTTCCGGCCACAGCTGCGTCAGGCAGAATTCGGCCTTGGGTTCGCGGCTGTGGTAGTGGGTGTGCAGCAGGTCATGCGCCACATGCGACAGCGGCTCGCCCAGAAAATCCTCATACAGCCGCCGGACCTGCTGGTTGCGGTGCGACTGGCGCACGGCGCGGGCCCGGTCGATGGCAAACAGCCCGGCCCGGCGTTCGCCGGCATGCTTGAGGTAGCGCTTGTTGTGGCGCAGGTGACCGCCGCCGTCGATGCAGCCGCCGGGACAGGCCATCACCTCGATGAAGTCGTAACGCGCCTTGCCGGCCAGTACGGCTTCGGCCATCTGCCCGGCCGCCCGCAGTCCGTGCACGATGGCCACCCGCAGGGTGCCGACGTCACCGCCGACCTCGATGGTGGCTTCGCGCACGGATTCGTTGCCGCGCACCGCCTGCACGTCGATTTCTCCCAGCTCGCGCTGGTTGACGGCGTAGTACAGGGTGCGGATGGCCGCTTCCATCACGCCGCCGGACGCACCGAAAATGGCTCCGGCGCCGCTGTATTCGCTCATCAGCGGGTCATCGAATGCCGACGGCTCCAGCGCGGCCAGGTCCACGCCTTCGCGCCGCAGCAGGCGGGCAAATTCGCGGATGGTCAGCACCACGTCCACGTCCGGCACGCCGTTGCGGCCCAGCTGCGGCCGGGCGGCTTCCTGTTTTTTTGCCGTGCAGGGCATGACCGACACCACCCGCACGCGGGCGGGATCGATACCCATACGGGTCGGCAGCCAGCTCTTGGCCAGCGAGCCCAGACAGGCCTGTGGTGAGCGGGTGGACGACATCATCGGCAGGATGTCCGGATGGTGCTTTTCGGCGTAGTCGACCCAGCCCGGACAACAGGACGTGAACGTGGTGCCTTCGTGCTGGCGCACCCGCCCCAACACCTCGTGGCCTTCTTCCATGATGACGAGGTCGGCGGCAAAGTTGGTGTCGAGGATCACGTCGGCACCGATGGCCCGCAGCGCGGCCACGACCTGGCCTTCGACGTTGGTGCCCGGCGGCAGGCCGAATGCCTCGCCCAGCCCCACCCGGATGGCCGGCGCGATCTGGAACACGGTGACGATGTCCGGATCGACCAGGTAGTCCATGACGGTCCGGGTTTCGTCGCGCTCGGCCAGCGCGCCGGTCGGACAGACCATGACGCACTGCCCGCAGGAAACACAGTCGGACTCGCGGCGCGAGTTGCCGCCCTTGAGGGCGATGGTGGCCTGCTGGCCGCGGCCGATGAATTCCAGCGCGTCGATGGCCTGCACTTCGCGGCATACCGCCACGCAGCGCAGGCAGCGGATGCAGCGGGTGGCATCGTAGACGATGGCCGAATGGTTGGCCTGCGGCACCGGCGGCGTGGGCTCGAACTGGCAGCTGCTGAAATGCCGGTGGCTCATGCCGACCACGCTGGCCACGTCGAGCAGCTCGCAATGGCCGTGCCGCGAACAGGTAGCGCAGTCCTGGTTGTGTTCGTCGAGGATCAGCTCGACCTGGCGCCGGCGCAGTTCCTGCACGTGCGGCGTGCGGGTGAATATCTGCACACCGTCCACCATCGGCGTGTCGCAGGCGGTCACGTAAACCGGCTCCGGCTCGCCTTCGCGCTGGATGCCCACCAGGCAGACCCGGCAGGTGCCGGGCGCGTGGCGGATGTCATGCATCTCGCACAGGGTGGGGATGAAAATGCCGTTGCGGCGCGCCACTTCCAGAATGGTTTCGTTGGCGGTGAATTCGTATTCCTGACCGTTGATCCGGGCTTTCATGGCTCTACCTGTTCACGCACATTCGGCGGTCGGGACGGCGTCTTCAAGCGGCGCCCCGGTAATGACGGAGTAAATGCGGTAACACCGCAGGCAGCGGTCGGCTTCGAAATATGCCTCGGCCTGGGTGATGACCTGCTCGACTTCGGAAAAATTGCCCACCCGCTCGGCCACGTCCAGCTCGGGCAGGGTAAAGCGGTTCTTGCGTGCCAGCGGCCGGTTGAGGCTGCCGGTCGCCAGAAGGCGGTTGCTGGCCAGCAGGCGCTGCATGCGCTGGCGCGGCTGCACCGTCACATGGCCCTGCGACAGGTACTGGACGATGCTGTGTGCAGCCTTGGCGCCCTGGCCCATGGCGTGGATCAGCGTCAGCGGACCCAGCACGCAGTCGCCGCCGGCAAACACGCCGGTACGCGAGGTCTCCAGCGTGTCGGGATCGGCCTCGATGCAGCCGTAGCGGTTGATGGTGATACCGTCGTCCGGGCTGAGGGTGCCGCGGTCGACCTGCTGGCCGATGGCGGCGATCAGGTAGTCGCACGCCACGATGCGCTCGCTGCCGGGGATGCTTTCGATCTGGCTGCGTCCGCGTGAATCGGTGCCGGTCTGGCGCATCTCCACCACTTCCACGCCCGTCACCCGGCCGTTTTCGCAGATCAGCCGCGACGGATTGTTCAGGCAGTGGAACACCACGCCTTCCTTCTCGGCCGCCTCGATTTCCTCGTGGTCGGCCGGCATGTCGTCACGGGTGCGGCGATAGACCAGATGCACCTTGCTGGCGCCCAGCCGCACGGCCGAACGCACGCAGTCCATTGCCACGTTACCGGCACCGACCACCACCACCTCGCCCTTCAGCTCGAACGGAATGTGGTATTCCACCTGGTCGTGCACGGCACGCAGGAAGTTGATGCCCGAGTAGTAGCCGTCGGCGGACGGGTCTTCGCCGGCAATGCCCAGCAGCGAACCCTGGCGGGCGCCGTAACCGAGGAACACTGCGTCGTAGCCCTGGCTGAACAGGTCGCTGACCGAATAGTCCTGCCCCAGCCGCCGGCCATAGCACAGACGTCCGCCCAGCCGCTGGATGGCATCTTCGGATTCGGCCCGCAGCACGTCCTTGGGCAGGCGGTAGCTGGGGATGCCGACCGAGGCCATGCCGCCGGCCTTGTCCTGCATTTCCAGCACGTCCACGTCAATGCCCTTGCGCAGCAGCTGGTAGGCACAGGTGATGCCGGCGCCACCGGCGCCCACCACTGCCACGCGTTTTTTCTGCGCCAGTGCCGGCGTGCGGATGCGGCTCTTGTCGAACAGGCTCTGGCCGGCCTGGTAACCGCGGTCGGCAGCAAAGCGCTTGAGCATCTTGATGCCCACGGCACCGTCCACCAGCCGCCGCCGGCAGGCCTGTTCGCAAAAGCGCACACAGACCCGGCCGCAGGTGGCCGCCAGCGGATATTTGTCGAGGATGACGCCCAGCGCATAGGCCGGGTTGCCGGCGCGGATGTGGTCGATGTAGCGCGGCACGTCGAGCTTGGCCGGACAGGCTTCGATGCAGGGCGCCGTCACGTAGACCATGCCCGGCTGCGCAGCCGGCACGGCGCCGGATCTGGCTTCGGCAGCAAAGACTTCCGGGAAGTGCCGGATGGCAGCGGCCAGCGCCAGGGTACAGGTGCGCCCGAGGCCGCACAGCGAGCTTTCGGCCACCAGACTGGCCAGCTCGAGGATGGTGGGCAGGCTGCGGTCGGTCAGCTTGCCGCGTTGCAGGGCCTCCAGTTCGTCCAGGAGCTTGCGCGTGCCGATGCGGCACGGCGCGCACTTGCCGCACGATTCGTCCACTGCCCGCTGCATGTACTGGCGAAAGGCGTCAACGAGGCTGGCGGCGGGATCAAACACCAGAAAGCCGCGGTCGGCGACAAACACCCTGACCGGATTGTCCGGTGCAAACTGTTCCAGTCCGCTGACCGGCAACGGTGCGGCGTCCTGCCCGTTGCGGCAGTCGTACACCCGGTCGTCCCATACTCCGTATTGCAGCGTATCCAATTCGTCCTCCGTCTGCGCCCTGCGCGGTTGATCCTGATCGTCGAGCCGTCCGTACCGACGGGCGTCATGAAGGGGGAGTGGCCGCCGCAGTTCCGCCGGCAGGTCCGGCAGTGCGGCGGGCAAAATGCGGGGCGTCGCCCCAGCCTTCGCGGCCGATGCGCCGGCCGGCACCGGCGATGCGCTGCGCCAGGCAGGCGGCACAGGCTTCGGGCTGGTCATCAAGGCACGGCTTGCCGTCATAAAGCTGGTAATGCCGCCGCACGCCAGGCGGCGTGGTCTGCGGCATCATCACGTTGGCGCCGCAGCGAAGCGCGCGCTCGCGCCCCTGCGGATCGAGCGTCTGCAAGGCGGTCGTGGCGGCGATGTTGGCGTCGCGCAGCAACAGGCGCGCCACGGCGATCATGCGCAGGGTCCAGTCCAGCCGGGTGGCAACCGGCGGCACCGGCCAGTCATCCGGCATGGCCGAGCGGGCGTGCGGGATGTAGGGGCCCATGCCGATCATGTCGACATCGAGGGCGGCAAACATGCACAGGTCGTGCGCCAGGTCGGCCAGCGTCTGGCCGGGAATGCCGATCATCACGCCGGTGCCGACCATGAAGCCGGTATCGCGCAGTGCGTGCAGGCATTCGAGGCGGGCGGCAAAGGTCTGCGACGGCGGGTGCAGCCGGGCAAACAGGGCCGGCGAGAAGGTTTCCATGCGCAGCAGGTAGCGGTGGGCACCGGCTTCGCGCAGGCGGGCGTAATCGGCGCGGGACTGCTCGCCCACGCTGAGCGTGATGCCCAGCCCGTCCGGCAGCCGCTCGCTGCGGGTAGCCGACTTGATGGCACGCAGGACATCGACCAGCCCGTCGATGAAACGGCGGTCTCGCCGTTCACCCGCTTGCAGCACGATGGAGCCGTAGCCCTGCTTCACGCACCAGAGCGCGGTCCCGACGATGTCTTCGTGCGTCAGCGTGTAGCGCGGCAACCGCCGGTTACCCTTGCGGATGCCGCAGTACAGGCAGTCGCAGGCGCACACGTTGGAAAACTCGATCAGCCCGCGCAGCTGCACGTCAGCGCCGCAATGGTGCAGCAGGGTGTCCTCGGCAGCCTGGCGCAGCGCCTCCTGTTCGTCCGGCGAGCCGGCAGACAGCACGGCCAGCACGTCGGCAGGCTGCGCGGCACACCCGCTGCGCAGCTTTTGCAAACCGGAGGAAAAATCGGCACGAGTCGACACGCTGTTGGCTTCAGGGACAATCCAGAGATGACCCACGATAGCGCAAGCACAAAACCCAGTCATTAGAATTGTCTAATTTTCCTATATTCAAGGGCGAATTCACGTAAAAACAAGGGTTTTTGCCAGCGCTGATAATTCATGCCGTCAACATTGCGGCAACCGCCAGCGCACAGTCTGGTCAGGCTCCAGGCTTTCAGGACCAGACCGGCGTGGCAGCCAGCGCCATGCGCACGAATCCACTGAGGCCCGCGTGACCGCCGGATGCATCACCGGGCGGGCGGCCCGGAATCAACCTGCCCTTGCCGGAAAACGCCGCCGTTTCTGCCAGCCCGGCAGCGTGGCTCCGTCGCCGTCAGGTTCTGCTCGCCAGCCACCATTAGCTCCGGCACACTGCAAGGTCAATAAAAATGACCATAAAAAAGGATTCCGCCATGCACAGGCTTGCGGTACTCGGACTGGTACTGGCCACCACTACGCTGCATGCCGCCGGCAGCGAACGCTTTGTCCGGCAGTTGGAACTGCCGTCCGGGCAGATGCTGCGGGTGGCCGAAGGCGAACAGGAGCCGCGCTCGATCGGCAGCTTCAGCGTGCTGCTGTACGACATCCTGCCGGGCCGCCCGGATACCCGCCTGTTCGTCAGCGGCCTGGTCGTGCCGCGCGACGGTACGCTGGAAAGCGCCGGGCTGGTGCCGGTTGACGCCGATGCCCGCCCGGAACTGGTGGTGCGCATCCGTTCGGCCGGCAGCGGCAGCTACCTGTCGGCTCATGCGTTCACGATCGACCGCAGCGGACTGCACCAGCTGGTCAGCGTGGCCGGCCTGCCGCCTGACGCCGATGCAGCGGCCGCCCTCAGGTCACGGTTGACAGGCCAGCCGGCCGGCAGGCCCTGATGCCGCAGCCGGCAAAGCTGCTGTTTGGCGTCGCACCCGTGGAAGGGGATTTTGCTGCATTTCACGGTACCATCAGGTGAATTGACCAGATATTCCACCGACAAGCCGCACCATGACCCTGTTTGCCCTCTCCCAAGCCCTGATCGTCGTCGCCATGGTTTTTGACGTGATGACGTTCCAGTTCCGTGAACGGCGGCACGTGGTTTACAGCATGGTGGCAGCCCAGGTCCTGATTGCTGCGCACTTCGGCCTGCTGGACCAGTGGACCGCCGTGCTGGTGATTGCCATTGCCGCTGTCCGCAACCTGGTCAGCCTCAAGGTCCGTTCGGCGCGGCTGATGTGGCTGTTCATCACCCTGGCCGTGGCGGTAACGGCGTTTACATGGAGCGGCCCGCTGAGCCTGCTGGCCTGCGTCGGATCGGCCCTGCCCAACCTGGCCATGTTCAGCCCGAACGACCGGCGCATGCGCAAGCTGCTGATGGTCAGCACCGCCATCTGGATTGCCCACAATGCGCTGGCAGGCTCGCCGATGGCGACCCTGATGGAGGTGTGCTATCTCGCCGGCAACCTGGTGGGTTACTGGCGCATCTACGGCCGTCGCCAGCCCGCCGCCACCGGCGAGCAGCCCCCCGCCCACTGATCTCCGGCAACCCGTCACCTCCCTGGCGGCCACGCAAATGCGTACCCCCGTCGAGGGGCAGGACGACACTGATGCATGACCATGCGGGTGCGGGTGCGGGTGCGGGTGCGGGTGCGGGTGCGGGTGCGG
>NZ_AUHR01000012.1:0-91100 GCF_000423285.1 Laribacter hongkongensis DSM 14985 | reverse complement strand
TGCGGGTGCGGGTGCGGGTGCGGGTGCGGGTGCGGGTGCGGGTGCGGCAGCAGTATCGGTGCCTCGTCACTGAAGCGCCACATGCAGGCCGGACGCTTTTATGGCGCAATGAATCGGCTGGCGATCATGTTCCAGATATTCACGACAGGATTCCGCTTTCGCCAGTACAGGCGCTGCAAGGCAGCCGCACCGTTTCCAGTGGCTGATCCCCGTGGAGGATGGGCTGCCCGTCCTTCCGGCCAGCGCCACCGACTCTGTCTTTGATGCCCGTTCACCCGGGGTTCAGCCCGCCGAACGCCTGGCGCATGTCCGGCAGCCCGCAGGCCGGGACGAAGCATCCCTTGAGGCTCCCGGCCAGTGCAGTCATGGGCGCAACCGCAGTCTTCACACACATTGCAGGACTGCTGGCCGGGTATTCCTGGCGGTGTCAGCCGCGCTTGTTGCGCGCTCTGGTCGCAGGCTGGCTGCGGCCACCCTGACCTGTCGGTGCCCCCTTGGGTCGTGCGGTGGCCGGCGTGCGTGCCGCCGGTTTGCGGCTGCCTGCGGCCTTGCCGACAGGGGGCGGCGCATGGTGAAAGGCTTTTTCCGGCCGTGAGTTGCGGCCCTGCCCTTGCTGCGCGGCGGCCCGTACGCCTAGCCCTGGCGGCACCAGATGCTGCGGCCCGTTGCCGATCAGCTCCGCCCGGCCCATCTGCCGCAGGGCGTCGCGCAGCAACGGCCAGTTGTCCGGATCGTGATAGCGCAGCAGGGCCTTGTGCAGCTTGCGCCGCCACGCTTCGCGTACCGGGTCGACGGCAGAATCGCTGTTGCGCGTGACCTTGCGCAGCGGATTGCGCCCGGTGTGCCACATGGTGGTCGCCAGCGCCATCGGTGTCGGCGTGAATGCCTGCACCTGGTCGGGACGGAAGCCGTTCTGCTTGCACCACAGCGCCAGGTTGAGCATGTCTTCGTCGGCTGTCCCCGGATGGGCGGCGATGAAATACGGAATCAGGTACTGCTTTTTGCCGGCCTCCTGCGAATAGCGGTCAAACAGCTTTTTGAAGCGGTAATAGGTATCCACGCCCGGCTTCATCATCTTCGACAGCGGGGCGGTTTCGGTGTGTTCCGGCGCGATCTTCAGGAGGCCGCTGACATGGTGGGTGACCAGTTCGCGGATGTATTCGGGCGAGCGCACGGCCAGGTCGTAGCGCAGCCCCGAGCCGATGGTGACCAGCTTGACCCCCGGCAGGCTGCGCGCCTTGCGGTAGAGCTGGACCAGCGGACCGTGGTCGGTGCCCATGTTTTCGCAGATGTCCGGATAGACGCACGACAGCCGCCGGCAGGACGATTCGATGGCCGGGTCCTTGCACGCCAGCCGGTACATGTTGGCGGTCGGCCCGCCCAGATCGGTGATGTGTCCCTTGAACCCCCGGGTCTTGTCGCGGATTTCCTCGATCTCACTGAGGATCGACTGCTCCGAACGGCTCTGGATGATGCGGCCTTCGTGCTCGGTGATCGAGCAGAAGGTGCAGCCGCCAAAGCAGCCGCGCATGATGTTGACCGAAAACTTGATCATGTCCCAGGCCGGAATGCGGGCCTTGCCGTAGCCCGGATGCGGATTGCGTGCATACGGCAGGCCGAACACGTAGTCCATTTCCGGCGTGGTCAGCGGCACCGGCGGCGGGTTGATCCACACATCGCGGCTGCCGTGGGCCTGCACCAGCGCCCGGGCGTTGCCGGGATTGGATTCCAGATGCAGCAGCCGGCTGGCGTGGGCGTAGAGCACCGGGTCCTGGCTGACGGCCTCGTAGGCCGGCAGGCGCACCACGGTACGGGCGCGTTCGGCCTTGCGGGCCGCTACCCGCTGGGCAGCCGGCACGATGCGGACCGGCTGTACGTTACTGGCGGCCTGGGCCGCCTGACCGGTGCTTTCTTCGGCATACGGGTCGGGCAGCGGTTCGATCCGGCCCGGCAGGTCCAGCTCGGTGGAGTCCAGCTCGTGCCAGTCGGCTTCGGGGCGCCAGCCTGACGGCACGATGAAGGCGGTGCCGCGGATGTCGCGCATGTCGCGCAGGCGTTCTCCGCGGCCGGCACGATGGGCGATCTCGATCAGGGCGCGTTCGGCGTTGCCGAACAGCAAAAGGTCGGCCTTGGTGTAGACCAGCGCCGACTGGCGCACGGTTTCGCTCCAGTAGTCGTACTGGGCGATGCGCCGCAGGCTGGCCTCGATGCCGCCCACCATCACCTGACTGCCGGGAAAGGCCTCGCGGCAGCGCTGCGAATAGATCACCGTGGCCCGGTCCGGCCGCGCGCCGGACTGGCCGCCCGGCGTGTAGGCATCGTCCGAGCGCGGTTTGCGCTCGGCGGTGTAGCGGTTGATCATCGAATCCATGTTGCCGGCGGTGACGCCGAAAAACAGGTTCGGCCGCCCGAGTGCCCGGAAAGCCTCGGCCGAGGTGTAGTCCGGCTGGGCGAGGATGCCGACGCGGAATCCCTGCGCTTCCAGCAGGCGGCCGATCAGTGCCATGCCGAAACTGGGGTGGTCGATGTAGGCGTCACCGGTCACCAGCACGATGTCACAGCTGTCCCAGCCCAGCGCGTTCATGTCGGCGCGGCTCATCGGCAAAAACGGTGCCGGTGCCAGCTCCGGGCGGAAACGCGGGTAGTCGTGGATCGGGGTCAGGTCGGATGGACGCATGGTGAGGCCGGGTCGGGCGGGCGAAAAGTCGCGCATTGTGCCAGATTTGCCTGACAAAAGCATGAAGCCTTTGATTTTTCAGGCAATAACCACGATCAGAGCCGGGTTTAGCCTGTCCGGGCTGCCTCAGGCAAGCCAAAAAAGCCAGTCATACCGGCACCGGAATTTAATCCGCATCAAACAATTTGTTCATTACTGACAATATATTGAATTACTCATATTAACCCGCCATTGGTCATGCCAATAGGCTTGGAAAAGTCGGTGTGTAGTCGGAATGGTTATTCAATCTGAAGTACCCGCTCATCTTCACAACGCGCAGGACACCGCCGCCATCCTGGCAGAAGCCCTGCCGTACATCCGTGCCTTCTCCGGCAAGACCATCGTGGTGAAGTACGGCGGCAACGCCATGACCGACCCGGAACTCAAGGCCGGTTTTGCCCGCGATGTGGTCATGCTCAAGCTGGTCGGCCTCAATCCGGTGGTGGTGCACGGCGGCGGACCGCAGATCAACCAGTTGCTCAGCCGTCTGGGCAAGCAGGGCGAATTTGTTTCCGGCATGCGCGTGACCGACGACGAGACCATGGACGTGGTCGAGATGGTGCTGGGCGGTCTGGTCAACAAGGAGATCGTCAGCCTGATCAACCAGGCCGGCGGCAAGGCCGTGGGCCTGACCGGGCTGGACGGCCATTTCATCCGCGCCCGCAAGCTTTACGTGCAGGACGAGCAGGACACCACGGTGGACATCGGCAAGGTAGGCGAAGTGGACAGCATCGACCCGACCGTGGTCGGACTGCTGACCACGCAGGATTTCATCCCGGTGATCGCGCCGATCGGTGTCGGCCCGGACGGTGCAGCCTACAACATCAACGCCGACCTGGTGGCCGGCAAACTGGCCGAAACCCTGCATGCGGAAAAGCTGATCCTGATGACCAACACCTCCGGCGTGCTCGACCGCCAGGGACAGCTGATCTCGCACCTTGACAGCGAACGCGCCGCCACCCTGTTTGCCGACGGCACCATCAGCGGCGGCATGATTCCCAAGGTGCAGTCGGCACTCGACACCACCCGCCAGGGTGTGGGTTCGGTGCACATCATCGACGGCCGGGTCAAGCATGCCCTGCTGCTGGAAATCCTGACTGATCTCGGTACCGGTACAGCCATCTGTACCACGCTCTGAGCGTGTCCGGGCCGTCTTCGGACGGCCCCGCTGCCGGCCCACTCCGACCGGCGTTTTCTTTCGGGCCTTGTCGGCCGGTGAAATCATGGATACGTCCGCATTTGTCCAGAGCTTCCGCGAAGCGGCGCCTTACATTCATACCTTTCGGGGGCAGACCTTCGTCATCGGCTTCGGTGGCGAACTGGTCGAGTCGGACCGTTTTTCCCAGCTGTCGCACGACATCAACCTGCTCGTCAGCCTGGGCATCCGCATCGTGCTGGTGCACGGTGCCCGCCCGCAGGTGGAATCGCTGCTGGCCCTGCGCGGCCAGACACGCCAGCACCACCGCGGCCGCCGCATTACCGACGCCACGGCCATGGATGCCGTCAAGTACGGCATCGGCTATACGCGGGCCGAAATCGAAGCCCAGCTGTCGGTGGCCCTGCCCGATTCGCCCATGGCCGGCGCCAACCTGCGCGTGGCTGGCGGCAACTATCTGGTGGCGTGTCCGATGGGCGTGCTCGACGGCGTGGACATGCAGTATTCCGGCGCGGTGCGCCGGGTCGATACCCAGGCCATCACCCAGCGGCTGGCTGCCGGCGAGCTGGTGCTGCTGTCGCCGATCGGCTACTCCCCTACGGGCGAAAGTTTCAGCCTGAGCATGGAAGAAGTGGCCGCACATACCGCTACCTCGCTCAAGGCCGACAAGCTGATGTATCTGGTGGATACCCCCACCGGCGTCCACAGCGCCAGCGGCCAGCTGTTGCGCGAGTTTTCGCCGGAAGAAGGTCAGGCATGGCTGGAATCCTCGGCCGATCACCTGCCAGGCGAGTTCCGCCTGTGCTTTGCCTCGGCCATCAAGGCCGCCGGGCTGGGTGTCAAGCGCTGCCACCTCGTCAGCCAGAGTGTTGACGGTGCGTTGCTCAAGGAGCTGTTCACCCATGCCGGCAGCGGCACGGTGGTATCCGATGCGCCGCTGGTCGTGCTGCGCCAGGCCCGCTTTGACGACCTGCAACGGCTGTTGCAGATCATCCGGCCTCTGGAGCAGGAGGGCAAGCTGGTGCCGCGCGAGGAAGAAATGATCGAGCTCAACCTCGACCATTACACCGTGGTCGAGCACGACGGCAAGCTGACCGGCTGCGTGGCGATGTTCGACTACCCGGAAGCCGGCATGGCCGAGCTGTGCTGTCTGGCAGTAGCCCCCCCGTGGCGCTTTCGCGGTTATGGCGAGGCACTGCTGCACCACGTCGAGCAACGCGCCCGCGACAAGCACATCGACACCCTGTTCGTGCTCACGACCCAGACGGCGCATTTCTTTATCGAGCGCGGCTTTGCCCTGACGAGCCCCGACGTGCTGCCGCCCGTCAAGCGCCAGCACTACAACCCGGAACGCGGCTCCAAGGTGCTGGTACGCCGCCTTTCTACCCCACACGCATGAAGAAGTAGACCACCCTGAGCCCGTGGGCGGCATTCCGGCCTCGCCGGAACCGGCCGTCCGGCAATGGTTTGCCATTTTTACAAGCGGCCTTGTCCGCAATCAATATTAGCAAACTATTGTTTTTAGATATTCTAATCACACAGGCTGACTTCCAAGGTATGCAGACCTCCGTCTGCCACCGGCAGAGGCACCGCCTGACACACTACAACAGGAGATTGACGCAATGCCCCCCCTTTTACGACGTTCGCCATGGGACGCCAGACTGGATGTCTTGCAAAGTGCCAGCGGCTTGTTTCTGGCATTTTTCCTGACCGTACACCTTTTGCTGGTCGCCTCGATCCTGATCGGTGAGCCCACGTTTTTCCGCGTGGTCAAATCGCTGGAACTGAATTTTGACGGTGTGCACGGCTATCCGTGGGTGGTCAGCCTGATCGGACTGGGCATCGGCGGGCTGATCGCCCTGCATGCCCTGATCGCCCTGCGCAAGTTTCCGCAGAACTGGAGACAGTGGCAGCGCCTGGGCGTGCAGCTCAATACCCAGGTCCACCGCGATACCCGCCTGTGGGTCTGGCAGGTGCTGACCGGCTTTGCCATCTTCTTTTTCGTGCCGCTGCACCTGTGGACCATGGTCTTGCAGCCCGAAGCCATCGACCCGTGGCAGTCCGGCGCGCGCGTGCGCGATTTCGGCATGATCTGGGTCTACCTGCCGCTGCTGCTGATGGCCGACCTGCACGCCATGATCGGTGTCTACCGGCTGGCGATCAAATGGGGCGGCATCAGCCCGGCCCGCCGCCAGTCCCTGCAACGGCTGAAAACCGGCCTGAGCGTGCTGTTCATCAGCCTCGGCCTGCTGTCGCTGCTGGCCCTGTGGCGCGTCGCCCCGCCGGACAGCCCTGAAGCCCGCCAGCAACACGCCAACATCGTGACGGAGATGCAACGATGAAAACGATCTATACCGACGCACTCGTCATCGGCGGCGGCCTTGCCGGCCTGCGGGTAGCCATTGCCTGTCGCCAGCGCGGACTGGATACGCTGGTGCTGTCCCTGGTGCCGGCCAAGCGCTCGCACTCGGCTGCGGCACAGGGGGGCATGCAGGCCAGCCTTGGCAACGCGGCCAAGGGTGCCGGCGACAGCGAGATGGTGCACTTCATCGACACCGTTCGCGGTTCGGACTGGGGCTGCGACCAGGCAGTGGCGCGGCTCTTTACCCACGTGGCCCCCAAGGCGGTGCGCGAAGCAGCCGGCTGGGGCGTGCCGTGGACCCGCATCCGGGCCGGCCAGCGCAAGGTCATCGTCAACGCGAAAGAAGAAATCCTTGAAGAGCCGGCAGAAGCCCACGGCCTCATCAACGCACGCGACTTTGGCGGCACCAAGAAGTGGCGCACCTGCTATACCGCCGACGGCACCGGCCACACCGTGCTGTACGCCATGGACAACGAAGCCATCGGCCTGGGCATTCCGGTCATGGAGCGGCAGGAAGCCATTGCGCTGATCCACGACGGCAGCCGCTGCCACGGCGCCGTGGTGCGCGACCTGATCACCGGCGAGGTGTACGCCATCATGGCGCGCACCACCACCATCGCCACCGGCGGCTACGGCCGGCTGTGGGCGGTGTCGACCAATGCCATCATCTGCGAAGGCACCGGCCAGGGCATTGCGCTGGAGACCGGCATTGCCACGCTGGGCAACCCGGAAGCCGTGCAGTTCCACCCGACTGCCATCGTGCCGGTCGGCATCCTCACCACCGAAGGCTGCCGTGGCGACGGCGGCCTGCTGCGCGACGTGGACGGCCACCGTTTCATGCCGGACTACGAGCCGGAGAAAAAGGAACTCGCCTCGCGCGACGTGGTTTCGCGCCGCATGACCGAGCACATCCGCAAGGGCAAGGGTGTGCCCAGTGCCTATGGTCCGCACCTGTGGCTCGACATCACCCTCCTCGGCCGCGCGCACATCGAAAAGAACCTGCGCGAAGTGCAGGAAATCTGCCAGTACTTCCTCGGCATCGACCCGGCCACCGACTGGATTCCGGTGCGGCCGACGCAGCACTACTCGATGGGCGGCATCCGCACCGACATCCGCGGCGAAAGCCCGACCCTCAAGGGACTTTTCTCGGTCGGAGAGGCCGCCTGCTGGGACCTGCACGGCTTCAACCGGCTGGGCGGCAATTCGCTGGCCGAAACCGTGGTGGCCGGCATGGTGGTGGGAGAACACGTTGCCGATGCCAGCCTGAGCGCACCAGGACCGGATGCAGCCCTGGCACGCGGCTTTGCCGAACGCGAGGAAGCGGCCATCTCGGAGCTGCTGGCCCGCAGCGAAGGCGAAAACGTCTACACCCTGCGTCATGCCATGGAGCAGGTCATGATGGACAAGGTCGGCATCTTCCGCCACGCCGAAACCTTGCAACAAGCAGTCAATGAACTTGAGGTATTATTGCAGCGCAGCAAATGCATTTGCGTACGTGACAAGCGCCAGCATGCCAATCCGGAACTGGTCGCGGCCCTGCGTTTGCCGCGGATGCTCAAAGTGGCGCTGTGCGTGGCGACCGGAGCGCTGGCACGGACCGAAAGCCGTGGTGCCCATGCACGCGAGGACTACCCGCAACGCAATGATGCCGAGTGGTTGTCGCGCACGCTGGCCCGCTGGCCTGACGCAGCTGCCGATCGTCCGGAGCTGTCGTACGAGCCCCTGGACGTGATGCAGATGGCCCTGCCTCCGGGCTATCGCGGCTACGGGCCGGACAATGCCATTGCCCACCCGGATACCGCATCCCGGCTGGCACAGGTCGGCGGTGAACTCCAGACCGACATGCCGCTTCCCGAAGCCCTGCCCGAAAAATACCGACCGGCCAACCAGCGCCGCCAAGGAGCCTGACCATGGCCAATCGCACCCTGACCTTTTCGATTTTCCGGCACGACCCGCAAGCCGCCGGCAGTACTCCGCACATGCAGGAATACCGGCTGGAAGAAACCCCGGGCATGAGCATTTTCATCGCGCTCAACCGCCTGCGGGAAGAGCAGGACCCGACGTTGCAGTTCGACTTTGTCTGCCGGGCCGGCATCTGCGGCAGCTGCGCCATGGTGATCAACGGCAAGCCGACCCTAGCCTGCCGCACCTTGACGGCCACCTTTGCCAGCCCGCACATTACCCTGCTACCGTTGCCGGGATTCGAGCTGATCGGCGACCTGTCGGTCAATACCGGCAAGTTCATGCGCGCCCTGTCCGAACGGATCGGCGCCTGGCTGCATCCGAAGGCGGATTCGGTCGACATCCACTCGGTCGAAGCCCCGATGTCGCCGGACCTGGCCGACGAACTGTACGAAATGGAACGCTGCATCGAGTGCGGGTGCTGCATTGCCGGTTGTGCAACCGCCCAGATGCGTGACACCTTTATGGGCGCGGTCGGTTTCAACAAGGTGGCCCGTTTTGCCCTAGACGACCGCGATGCCCGTACACTCGACGATTTTTACCACGTCATCGGCAACGAAGACGGCGTGTTCGGCTGCATGTCGCTGATGGGATGCCAGGACAACTGTCCGAAAGACATCAACCATCTGGGGCAGATTGCCTACCTGCGCCGCAAGCTCGCTTTCGGTCGCAAGGTCTGGCGCCTGGCTCCACGCTGACCATCCACCCATTCCGGCGCTGCTTCCGGCAGCAGCGCTCCAACAATTTCACTTGCAAGGGATCTTATGACTGCCGAACGTACCCTCCCCAGCCAGCAGGACAACTATTACGAGGGCGTACCCGACTACATGGTCGACGTGTACGACTGGGCCTATGTCAATCCGACCAAGGCCCGCCTGCTTGACCGCAACATCGTGGTCAAGACACTGCTGTTCGGCAACGACCAGCGCATGATGCGCGCCTACCTCAACGAGGTGGAGCCGGGCATGTCGGTCTGGCAGGTGGCGCATGTCTACGGCGACCTGGTCAGCCGCGTGGCACAGAAAGTCGGCCCGGACGGCAAGTTCCGCCTGACCGACATCACGCCGGTCCAGGTCGAGCATTCGGTCAGCAAGCTCGGGCGCTATCCGCAAGCCGGCGTGACCCGTGCCGATGCAGCGACCTATGCCGGCGAGGAGGATTACGATCTGGTGTGCAGCTTCTTCCTGCTGCACGAAGTACCGGACGACCTCAAGCGCCGCATCGTCGACAACATGCTGGCCAAGGTGCCGGCACACGGCAAGGCCGTGTTTGTCGACTATCACGGCCCGGCCGCCTGGCAACCGATCGGCTGGCTGCTCAAGTACGTCAACCGCTGGCTGGAACCGTTTGCCGAAGCACTGTGGCGTCACGAGATCAGCGAATATGCCACGCACGCTGACGAATTCGTCTGGAACAAGCGCACCATTTTCGGTGGCGTGTACCAGATCGTGATCGTGACCCGCAAACCGGCCGCCTGAACGGGTACACCAGTCAGCCTTGCAGGTCCGGCGCAGTCAGCGCCGGACTACCGGACGCCGCCCTTCCCTGTGGAGTGCGGCGTTTGCTTTTCTGCCAATCTCACCGGGCTTGCGCAGCATCAGCCGGCCGGCCATGAGCCGCGCGCATGCCAAAAGTACACCTGTCCGGGCCGGCAAAGCCGTCACGCTACCGGCCCGGCCGACCGTGAAGGCATGCCATGGCCGTGCCATGCCTGCTTCGCACCTGTGGCACAGAGCTCGCTGCCGCGGCCCCTCTTGATGCCGTGCATTCTTTTTGCCGGTACCTGAGGTCCTTAGCCTGGAGTGAATAACAAAACCATCGTGTACAGATAAGCCACATTGGATGGGCTTACACAGCGAAATCTGCTACCCGTCCACATCACTCGCAGGAATCCGACCCCGAAACACCCCGCATAAGGTACTGCGTGCGGTCAATCGTTGCGGCAGCATCCTGAAGTGATGTGGAGTAGCTTTTATCGTTGTAAATCACACCCGGGCCGGCCGTGAACGGCATGGACAGACCGCGACGTACCAGCCAGCCAAAGCCGCGGCCGAAAAAAAAGCCCGCCCTGGTTACCAGAGCGGGCCTGTTGATGACCGCGTTTATTCGGCAGGCATCTGCTTGAGTGTCACCGGATAGGCTGCACGCAGGCCGTTGAGGTAGCTGGTGGCATCTGCCGCCGTCTGCAACTGGGCCAGCATGCCGACCAGTTGCTGGCGTTCGGCCCCGGTCAGTGCGCCGGCTGGCAGCAGCCGGTCGATGCGGACCAGCGTGAAGCCGTCACCCTCTGCGGCTCCGGCATAGGCCGGCAGCTTGCTGACACTGGCAGAGAACACGGCACGCTGCACGTCACGCCCCAGGCTGGCCGGATCACGGCGCGACACTTGCTGGGCTGCCGACCAGGCAACGTCCGGCGTCTTGCCGGCCTTCAGCTCGGCCAGGAGCTTTTCACCGGCCTTGACCGCGAGTTCCCGGGCAGCCTTGTCAGCCAGTTCCTTGCGGATGACCGGCGCCACCTCGGCCAGCGGTTGCAGCTTGGCCGGCTCGGCAGCCGCTACCCGCACCACCACGCTGCGCTCGTTGCCAAGATCGATCACTTCGCTGTTGTGCTTGCCCTTGAACACGTCGTCGCTGAACGCAGCCTCGTCCACCTTGGGGTTGGCAGCAATGCCGCTGCCCGGCTGTCCCTTGACGATCCACTCGGTCTGCTGGACCGGCAGCTTGAGCGCCTCGGACACCGGCTTGAGGCTGTCGCTTTGCTGGTAACTGACATCCCCGAGGGTTTCCAGCTGCTGACGATAGAGCGCACCGGCCTTCTGGCGGGCCAGACGGGCATGGATGTCGGCCTGCATCGTGCTCAGGTCAGGCGTCTTGATGCCCTCGACCTTGATGATGTGGTAGCCGAATTCGGTTTCAACCGGATCGCTGACCTGCCCCTTGGCCAGTTTGAAGGCACTGTCTTCGAACGGCTTTACCATCACGCCGCGGCCAAACCAGCCCAGATCCCCGCCTTTGGCAGCAGACCCCGGATCAGCGGATTTTTCCTGTGCCAGCGCGGCAAAGCGTGCCGGGTTGCTGCGGACCTCTTTGACGATGGCTTCGGCTTCGGTTTTCAGGCGTGCCTTGTCGGCAGCACTGGCGCCCTTGGGCACGGCAATCAGGATGTGCGCGACCTGGCGCTGCTCGTCGCCAGCCAGTTCGGCCTTGTGCTCTTCATAGTATTTCCGGACATCGGCTTCGCTGACCTGCACCGTTTTGGCCAGTTCTTCCAGCGACAGCAGGACATATTCCAGCCGGACTTTTTCCGGCGTCTGGAAACGGGCCTTGTTGCTGTCGTAGAAGCGCTGGACATCGGCATCGTCAACCTTGACCCCGGGCAGGAACTGCGCGGCAGTCAGGCGGTACTGGTTGATCTGGCGCTGTTCTGCCAGCAGCTTGTGCACCCGCTCGACAGCGCCGGGCGAGACAAAAGTGGCGTCAACAAAGGCCGAGAGCTGCTGCTGCACCATCAGTTCGTCACGGATGCGGGCCTGGAACTGTTCGGCGCTCATGTACTGCGATTGCAGATACTCTTCGTAGCGTTTGGAGTCGAAATGTCCGTTGTCCTGGAAGGCCGGGATACCGGCAATGACCCGCCGCAGTTCGGCATCGGTGACACGCATGCCGTGCTGGCCGGCATCGGCCAGCAGGAGCTTCTGGCGGATCAGGCTTTCCAGCACCTGCTGACGTACGGCGCTGTCGGCCGGCTGGCCATTAAGGGCACGCTCGATGTCCTGCTTGTAGATCTTTTCGCCCCCTACTTTGGCAAGGTAGGCGTCATCGGTCGCAGCGGTATAACTCCCTACGCCAAAACCGACAAAAGTCAGTGCAACCGCACCAAGGATGATCTTGATGACCAGTGTGTTTTTCTGAACGAATTCAAACATGAAGTAGCCTGGTTCGACTGTGCATGACCGGAACAGCAATACTGCCCGGAAGCAAAAAAGGTGAACGCCTGCGCGTTCACCTTTCTGGAATCTGGCGGAGTGGACGGGACTCGAACCCGCGACCCCCGGCGTGACAGGCCGGTATTCTAACCAACTGAACTACCACTCCGCTGCGTGGTGGGTGGTACTGGACTCGAACCAGTGACCTCTGCCGTGTGAAGGCAGCGCTCTACCAACTGAGACTAACCACCCGGCATCGCTCGCGCGACCGATCGCAGATTATAGCGCGTCTTTGAGGGCCTTGCCAGGACGGAACTTCGGGGTCTTGGCGGAAGGAATGGTGATTTCTTCGCCGGTTTTCGGGTTGCGCCCCTTGCGTTCGGCGCGTTCGCCGACATAGAAGGAACCGAAACCGACCAGGGTCACGGTATCGCCTTTCTTGAGGGCTTCGGTAAGCGCCTCGATCATGCCGTCCAGCGCCTTGCCAGCGGCAGCCTTCGGCAGGTCTGCGGAGGCAGCGATGGCGTCGATCAGTTCGGATTTATTCACTTAACGTCCCCTTTCTGTGTTTTTACGGTCAGCACAAGCGAAATTGCCAATTTAAACCGATGGCTTTATAGCAAGCCAAATTTCGGCGTGTCAAGGAAGCACAAGCTTAATGCTTGGTAAGGGAAGACTCGGCACCTGGTTCTGCTTTCGCAGAAATCGTGCCAATGTCATCATTGTCCGGCAGCGGCTCCGGTTGTTGTTCCAGAGCCAGTTCAAAGACCTGTTCAATCCATTTTACCGAATGGATTTCCAGACTCCTTTTGATATTTGTCGGTATTTCTGCCAAATCTTTGACGTTCCCCTGGGGAATCAACACATGTTTGATCCCGCCACGGTGAGCCGCCAGCAGTTTTTCCTTGAGGCCTCCGATCGGCAGCACTTCGCCGCGCAGGGTGATTTCGCCGGTCATGGCCACGTCCGCCCGCACCGGGATGCCGGTCAGGGCCGAAGTCATGGCCGTGACAATACCGATACCGGCAGATGGACCATCCTTGGGCGTGGCACCTTCAGGCAGATGAATGTGCAGGTCGTTTTTCTCGTAGAAATCCGGTTTGATTCCGAGGCTTTTTGCCCGGCTGCGCACCACACTCATGGCAGCAGTAATGGACTCCTGCATCACCTCACCCAGCTGGCCGGTACGGATAATGTTGCCCTTGCCCGGCAGCGATACCGCTTCGATAGTCAGCAGCTCGCCTCCGACCTCGGTCCAGGCAAGACCGGTCACCTGCCCTACCTGGTTGTGAGCTTCCGCCCGGCCGTATTCGAATTTCTGTACGCCAAGGAACTTGTCCAGGTTGCGGGCATTCACGGTCGTCCGGGCCTGCTTGCTGTCGGCCTTCTTGCCCTGGTTCTGCTTCACTGTCTTGCGGCAGATCTTGGCAATTTCCCGGTCCAGGCTGCGCACACCGGCTTCACGGGTGTAGTAACGCACAATGTCGCGCAGCGCACTTTCCTGAACGGCGATTTCGTCTTCTTTCAGCCCGTTGGCCTTGATTTCCTTGGGCAACAGGTATTTCTCGGCAATCGCGACCTTTTCGTCTTCGGTGTAACCCGACAGACGGATGATCTCCATCCGGTCCAGCAGTGCCTGCGGAATGTTCAGCGAGTTGGCCGTAGCGACGAACATCACGTCGGACAGATCGAAATCCACCTCGGCGTAATGGTCACTGAACGCATGGTTTTGCTCCGGGTCCAGCACTTCCAGCAGCGCTGCACTCGGATCTCCCCGGAAATCCGCCCCCAGCTTGTCCACTTCGTCCAGCAGAAAGAGCGGGTTTTTCACACCGACCTTGGCCATGCTTTGCAGGATCTTGCCCGGCATCGAGCCGATATAGGTCCGGCGATGACCACGGATTTCAGCCTCATCGCGCACGCCTCCCAGCGCCATGCGGACATACTTGCGCCCGGTAGCGCGTGCAATCGACTGGCCCAGCGAGGTTTTACCCACCCCCGGAGGTCCGACCAGACACAGGATCGGCCCCTTGAGCTTCTCCACCCGCCCTTGCACGGCAAGATATTCAAGGATGCGTTCCTTGACCTTTTCCAGCCCGAAGTGGTCTTCGTCCAGAATGGTTTCTGCCGCAGCGACATCGGTGCTGATACGGGTTTTCTTTTTCCACGGCAGCGACAGCAAGGTGTCGATATAGTTGCGCACCACGGTCGCTTCAGCCGATTGCGGCGACATCATGCGCAGCTTTTTCAGCTCGGACAGGGCCTTGTCCTTGCCTTCCTTGGACATGCCTGCGGCCTTGATCTTTTTTTCCAGTTCGTCGAACTCGGCGGACTCATCTTCCTCGCCCAGCTCTTTCTGGATCGCCTTGACCTGTTCGTTGAGGTAATACTCGCGCTGGCTCTTTTCCATTTGCCGCTTGACCCGGCCACGGATGCGCTTCTCGACCTGAAGGATGTCGATTTCCGACTCGATCTGGGCCAGCAACCGTTCCATACGGCGGCCGGTATCCAGCATTTCCAGCATTTCCTGCCGCTGCTCCAGCTTGAGCGGCAGGTAGGCGGCAATGGTGTCGGCCAGACGGCTGGCGTTTTCGATGCCGGACAGGGTTGCCAGTACCTCGGGAGCGATCTTCTTGCTGAGTTTGACGTACTGCTCGAACTGGGTCAGCAGCGTACGCCGCATGGCTTCCAGCTCGTTGTCGTTGGCAGGCTCGGCCACCACCAGCCCGGCGTCGGCCATGAAAAAGCCGTCGTCTTCGGTCACGCCCTGCACATGGGCACGCTGCTTGCCTTCGACCAACACCTTGACCGTACCGTCCGGCAGCTTGAGCATCTGCAATACCGACGCCAGGGTGCCGACCGCGTACAGGTCATCAATGGCCGGTTCATCCTTCACGGCGGATTTCTGCGCTACCAGCAGGATCTGCTTGTCTTCCGCCATGGCGCGCTCCAGCGCCTTGATGGACTTGGGACGGCCGACAAACAGCGGGATGACCATGTGCGGAAACACCACGACATCCCGCAGGGGCAACAGCGGAATCGGAGTGGCAGTTTGGGGTGAATCGCTTTGCGACATGTAGCAATCTCTGGATAGTGTTTCGTGGTTGCGCTGAAAAGTGGGCGCAACCGTGGCGAATTCAAGCGGCACGCTGTCAATTCGGGGCAGTCTACCCCAGCCATTGCCGCCCTGCTCACAAAATCTGGCTTGCCGATATCCGGCAAAACAAACCGCCGGCAAGCAGGCCGGCGGTCGTCATCCCGGGAAGGGAAAAGGCTTATGCATCGAGTACGGCCGAGGTATACACCTCCTGCACATCGTCCAGGTCTTCCAGCGCATCCAGAAGCTTTTGCATCCGGACAGCATCGTCCCCGCTCAGCTCGGTCTCGTTCTGGGCACGCATGGTGACTTCTCCCATCTCGGCCTTGAAGCCCTTGGCTTCCAGTGCATCCTTGATGTCGGAAAAGCTGTTGGGGTCGGTGATCACCTCGATCGAACCGTCGTCGTTGCTGACCACGTCGTCGGCACCGGACTCCAGCGCGGCTTCCATCAGTGCGTCTTCATCGGTACCGGGCGCAAACACCAGATAACCACAGTGGGTAAACTGGAATGCCACGCAGCCGTCGGTGCCCATGTTGCCGCCAAACTTGCTGAAAGCATGACGTACATCGGCCACGGTACGGGTCTTGTTGTCGGTCAGGCAGTCCACCATCACTGCCGCACCGCCAATGCCATAGCCTTCGTAGCGGCATTCGATATAGTCCACACCATCAAGCAGGCCGGCGCCGCGCTTGATGGCGTTTTCGATATTGTCCTTCGGCATCGACTCGGCCTTGGCCTTGTCTACGGCCAGACGCAGACGCGGGTTGGAGCCCAGATCGGCGCCTCCCATCTTGGCCGCGACGGTGATTTCCTTGATCAGACGGGTAAAGATTTTGCCGCGCTTGGCGTCCTGGCGACCTTTGCGGTGCTGAATGTTCGCCCACTTGCTGTGACCAGCCATGTTGCAACCTCGTGAGTATCGAAAAAACCCGCACAGGCGGGTTTGTCAGGATGAAAATACCGGTATTTGCGCTGATTCTAGCATCGGCTCAAGCGCCGCCGCCACCCTTGACCATCAAGGTCTGCCGCATCAGTTCAAAGCCTTGCAGATAGAGCTGCTGCAAGGCCTGCCCCATGAAAGGCAGTGCGTAATACAGCACCACGAAGCCGATCAGCAGCGTCAGCGGAAAGCCGAAACTGAAAATGTTGAACTGCGGTGCAGCCCGGGTCATCACGCCGATCGCCAGGTTGGTGATCAGCAATGCCACCACCACCGGCAGCGACAGCCACAATGCCAGAGCCAGCATCTTGCCGCCCCAGGCCGCCACCAGCTGCAACCCCGCCGCAGGCAAGGGGTCCAGACTGATCGGAAACAACGTAAAGCTTTCCGCCACGGTCCCCAGCATGATCAGGTGTCCGTTGAAAGACAGCAGCACCAGATAGGTCGACAGTGTCAGCAGCCGCGACAGGGACGGCACCTGCGCCCCCATCATCGGATCAAACTGCATGGCAAAGCCCAGGCCCATCTGCATGCCGATCATGGCCCCTGCCAGCTCGACGGCGGTAATCACCAGCCGCATGGCAAACCCCATGGCAACGCCGATCAGCAATTGCTGCACGATGATGAACACACCTTCGCCCGATACCACCGGTACCGCCGGCATGGGTGGCAGCAACGGCACCAGCAGCAACGTCAGGGCAATCGCCAGCACCACCTTCACCCGCCGTGGCACGGCCTTGGTACCAAACAGGGGGTCCGCCAGCAGAAAGCCCATGACCCGGAACAGCGGCCACAGGTAAGTGGACAGCAAAAGGCGGATTTCAGCGTCAGTCAGCGCCAGCACGTCAACCGATCATCTGTGGAATGGACGAATACAGCCGGATGGTAAAGTCCGTCAGCGTGCGCAGCATCCACGGCCCGGCCAGGATCACCGTCAGGAACATGGCCAGCAGCTTGGGGATGAAGGTCAGCGTCATTTCGTTGATCTGCGTCGCGGCCTGAAACACGCTGACCAGAAGGCCCACGCCCAGCGACACCGCCAGCAGCGGCGACGCGATCAGGATCAGGATCAGCAGTGCGTTCTGCACCAGATTGATGACATGTTCCGGCGTCATTTCACTCTCCTGTCACAGACTGGTCCCCGGCAGCTCCGGAGACATGTTTCATCCGCGAACGGGGTATTTCCACCCCGTCACGCACCACCACTTCCCGTTCGCAACACTGCCAGCCGGCCTGCTCGAACAGCGGCAAGGCCGTATCACTGACAGCGGCCAGCCACGGCCCGGGCTGACCGGCCATGTCGTCTGTCAAGCGCGCCAGCAGGGCCCTGCCGATGCCTCGCCGGGCCGTTGCCGGTGCGACATACAGCATGTCCACCTCTGCCGCCACCCGCCAGGCAAATCCAGCCGGCTGCCCCTCTGCATCCAGCGCCAGCCAGCCCGATCCGGCCCGCAGGCAGGCAGGCCAGCCCGGCGCAGACTGCTGCAATGCCGTTACCCACGCTGCACGCTGGCGCTCGTCGTATTGCCGGCCAGCCAGTCCGGCGACGCTGGCACAGGCCAGCTCCAGACAGGCGGGCAGGCAGGATTCTGCCAGTGGCAACAGACGGAACGTCATGTCAGGTAAAAACTCTGGACCAGCGAACCGATCAGCAACGTCCAGCCGTCCACCAGCACAAACAGCATCAGCTTGAACGGCAGCGAAATGATCACCGGCGACACCATCATCATGCCCATGGCCATCAGCACGCTGGCCACCACCAGGTCAATGATCAGGAACGGAATGAACACCATGAATCCGATCTGGAACGCGGTTTTCAGCTCACTGACCACGAAGGCCGGAATCAGGGTTTTCAGGCTGACGTCTGCCGGAGTGGCCGGAGGCGCTTCGCGGGCAATCTCGACAAAAAAAGCCAAGTCCTTTTCCCGCGTCTGTTTCAGCATGAAGCCCTTGAACGGCTGGACGCCTTTTTCAGCCGCCTGCATGAAATTCATCTGGCTGTCGGAATACGGCAGCCAGGCTTCTCGGTAGGCCTGGTCAAACACCGGCGCCATGACAAACAGGGTCAGGAACAGTGACAGACCGACAATCACCTGGTTGGGTGGCGACTGCATCAGGCCGATCGCCTGCCGCAACAGCGACAGCACGATCACGATGCGGGTAAACGCCGTCATCATCAGCAGCAGAGCCGGAATGAAGGTCAGACTGGTCAGGAACAGCAGCATCTCGAGCGACAGCGAGTACTGCGTACCGGCACCGCCGGCAGGACTGGCATTCATGAACGGGATGTTCGGTGCGGCAGCGGCATCGGCCACCAGCAGTCCGCCCATCGCCAGCCAAGGCAGGGCAAAGAGGAAACGGGACTTCATGACGAGGACGAGGAAGAACGGCCACGCGCCATGACATCAGCCAGGCGGGCAGCAAAACCGTTACGGGAAGAAGAAGGTACCGGATCGGCAGGAAGGCTCGCTGGCGGGGCGTCCAGTTCGGTCAGCAGGGTCACCTGCTGGCTGGTCACGCCCAGCACCAGCCAGCGGCCGGCCACTTCGACCACGACCACCCGCTCGCGCCCGCCTATCAGTGTTCCGCCGACCTGCCGGACCACGCGCGCGCCTGCCGGCCCCACCTGCCCTACCCGGCGGACCAGCCACGCCAGCCCCCAGATCAGGGCCAGCACGACTCCGAGCGACAGGGCTACCTGCATGAGGCTGCCCAGCGGAGACGGCAGGGATTCTGCCGAAGCCGCAGCAAAAAGGGGTGCAGCCAGCAGCAGCACCCCGAGGGCGACCGGATGGTGCCGGATCACTTTTGCAACCGGCGCAGGCGTTCTGCCGGCGTGATGATGTCGGTCAGGCGGATACCGAACTTGTCGTTCACCACCACCACTTCACCCTGGGCAATCAGGCAGCCGTTGACCAGCACGTCCATCGGTTCACCGGCGAGGCCGTCCAGTTCCACCACCGAGCCCTGCGCCAGCTGCAGCAGGTTGCGGATGGCGATCTTGGTACGCCCCAGCTCCACGGTCATGTTGACCGGGATGTCCAGGATCATGTCGAGATTCTGGGGCGCACCGGTCGATGCCGGTGCGGAGGCGCCGAACTCCTGGAACAGGTTGGCATTCTGCACGCTGCCATCGGCGGCAGCATCGGCAACCGGCGCATCAGTGGCGGAGGTCTGCTGCTCGGCCAGAGCGGCAGCCCAGTCGTCCATGGTGACTTCGTCGTTCATCTTTTGCGTCTCGCTTGCAGCCGGCGGATGCCGGCTGGTCATTCTGACAGGTAGGCCCGGTTCAGTTCAGGCCTTGTTCAAGTTCATGTGCGCCGGCCAGCAGGCGCTCGACCCGCAAGGCATACTGGCCGTTGGCAGTGCCGTAGCGGCAGTCCAGCACGGGAATGCCCGATACGTCGGCCACGATGCTTTCCGGAATCTCGACCGGGATCACGTCCCCGGTCTTGAGGTTCAGGATGTCTCCCAGCGTGATCTGGGCTTCTGCAAGCGTTGCCACCAGCTCGACCTCGGCAATCTGCACCTGGCGCGACAGGAGGCTGACCCAGCGGTTGTCGATTTCGGTCCGGTCAGCAGCCATGGTGGAAGACAGCTGGTCCCGGATCGGCTCCACCATGGAGTACGGCATGCACACGTGGAAATCACCACCACCGGCACCCAGCTCGATGCGGAACGTCATCGATACCACGACTTCGGTCGGGGTGGCGATATTGGCAAACTGGGTGTTCATTTCCGAGCGCATGTACAGGAATTCGATCGGATAGACCGGTTCCCATGCTTTCTGGTATTCGGAAAACACCACGTCCAGCAGGCGCCGGATGATGCGTTGCTCGGTCGGCGTAAAGTCACGCCCTTCAACCCGTACGTGGTAGCGACCGTCCGAGCCGAACAGGTTGTCCACCACCAGGAACACCAGGTCCGGATCGAAAATCAGCAATGCCGTACCACGCAGCGGCTTGACATGACACAGGTTGAGGTTGGTCGGCACGACCAGGTTGCGGATGAATTCGCTGTATTTCTGGACCTTGACCGGCCCGACGGAAATCTCGGCGTTGCGGCGGATGAAGTTGAACAGGCCAATGCGCAGGTTGCGGGCAAAACGCTCGTTGATGATTTCAAGCGTCGGCATGCGGCCGCGCACGATGCGTTCCTGGCGGCCGATGTCGTAGTTCTTGACCGAACTGGCAGCAGAAAGGTCTTCGTCCTGGTCGTCGCCGGTTACACCGCGCAGTAGCGCATCAACCTCTTCCTGCGAAAGGATGTCGTCAGCCATGAGTACCGGTTCTTATTGCAGCTGGACGATGAAGGAATTGAACACCACCGAACGCACCACGTCGCGCCGGCCGGTTTCTGCCAGCGATTCGTTGATCACGCTGCGGATCTGTCCGCGCAGGCGCGCCTTGCCTTCGGCCGTTGCGACCTCGTCGGCTGTCTTGCTGGAGAGCAGCATGATCAGGTTGTTGCGGATGCGCGGCATGTACTGCTTGAGCATTTCACGCCCGGCCTCGTCACTCAGCTCGACTTGCAGCTCGGTCTGCAACACGGTGTCGTGCCCGCCCAGATTGACGACAAACGTATCGATTTTCTCAAACACCGGTACGTGCTTGGCAGCAGGTGCTGCTTCGTGTGCCGCCGCAGGATCGGGCTTGTTCAGGAACAGGTAACCGACAGCACCGGCCAGCAGCAAAACCACCAGCCCCAGCAGGCCAATCACGATCATGAGTTTTTTACCACCACCCGATGCAGGTGCGGACGCTTCGGTCAGACTTGCCATTTATGCCTATCTCATGAGAGGTGAATAATCTTGCGCACATTTTCGCGGATTTCCCCCGCCCGCGAAAGCCTCAAAATCAAATCATGCGAATACACTGACAAGACCATCGGGCCTGAGCGGCGTCTCGCGCGGAGCCGCGATTCCGGCCGGTGTTTCATCACGCATGTCCAGGGAAAACACTGGCGCATCGGCACGCTGCCGCTCCTGCCCCGGGTTACCGTTACCGGCGAACTCTTGGGCCTGCCGTCCATCCCCGTACTGCCCTGACGACACCTGGGCATCCGCCAGCTGGACACCTTGTCCGGACAGCATCTGGGCCAGCCGGTTCATGCCCTGTTCCAGAGCGTCCCGCGTCTGGGCCGAAGCGGCCACAAACGACACGCTCATCTGGTTGTCGGCGGACAGCTTGAGGCTGATTTCAATCGGCCCCAGATGAGCAGGATTCAGCTGCATCTGCGCCCCGTCCAGCCGGTGCCGCAGCATCAGGCTGATGTTCTTGCCTACTTCCTCGCTCCACCCCGGCCGGCCAACTTGTGTCTGCACGGGCAGGTTCAGCGGCGTGCGCTCAGAGGCCACGGCGTGGGATTTGTCCGTTTTGTCAGCCGATGCCATCAGTGGATTCAACGACTCAAGAGCTGATTTCACACCAGGCTCCGGCAAGTTGTGCCGGTCAGCCTTGCCGTCGTCCTTGGCCGAGGCGGCAAGAGTTGACACCAGCCCTTCACCCCGGCTTTGCACGGTACTCTGGGCCAGCGGAACCAGCGGCTTGCCGTCCGAACCGGCCTCTCCCGTATCTCCGGCCTTGGCGTCAGCAGTTTCCGCCTCGCCTGCAGCAAGGGCATTCGACTCGCTCCCCTTGCGTTCCAGTCCGTTTACCTTGCCCGTATCACGAGAGGCCTGGTCAGCCAGCTGGCCTTTCACGGCATCCAGCAGTGTTTCGCCATTTCCTTTGGTTTCCTGCGACCCGGCCAGCCGCGGCTCCCCCTTGTCGGAAGCCTGTTGCGGCAAGGCGCGCGGCTCGACAGGTGCCGCAGTCAGACTGGCCGGCAACCCCAGCAGGGCCGCCAGATCCGTTACGTCGGCATCAGGCTCGGCATCCTTCGGATCTTTCTTGTCCGCCTCGCTGACGATATGCCCGGCTTCGCCGCTCATCGATTCGACCTGTGCCTGCACCAGTTCGGCAAACACCCCCAGGGACGACGGCTCGGCATCCTGACGTCCGGCTTGTTGAGCCGGAGCCACGGCAGCATTCGGGACAGCAGGAGAAACAGTGATGGTCATGGGCTTGTCGTCAGCGAGAGGTCAAAAGCGGCTGGGATACTAGCAAGTAACGCGCCAGGTTTTGGCAGATTGTACACAATCCACCCATCATCAATCTTTGCGCATGAAGGCACGGGTTGCCAGTTCATCCGTCTGTTTCTGTTCGCGCCGCGTCTGTTCGGCCAACAGGCGCATTGCTTCCTGCTCGGTCAGGGTTTCCATGGCGCGCTGATGCTGACGGGCCTCCTGCCATTGCTGGCGCGCCTGCTCGACGGCCTGCCGGCACCACTCACAGTCTCGCTGCTGGCTGCGCTCGGCATCTTCCAGACGCTCGAGAAAGCGCTGAAAATCGTTCCACTGGAGTGCTCCCATTCCCTGGCTGGCACGTGCCAGCCGCTGCTGGCGATACTCGCCCAGATATTGCGACAGCTGCATGAGCTTGGCCTCGGCAGCTTGCAGCCTTTGCTGCGACTGCCCCAGCTGTTTGGCTGCCCGGTCAGTACGCTCGCTGGCCAGACGCAGCAGCAAGGCATAACGGCTTGGTGCGGCCACGATGCGTTATGTACCACTCAGCGTGGCATTGAGCGCCGTCACCGATTCGGCAAAAAAACTGGCTTTATGCGCAGGCTGGATCAGGAACGACTCCATCATGTCATGCCGGCGAATGGCCTCGTCCAGCATGGGATCAGCACCGGATACATAGGCACCGACACTGATCAGGTCAAGATTGCGCTGGTAGCGCGAGTAGAACTGCTTGAAACGACGGGCGCTGGCGACATGATCGGCCGAGACTACATCGACCATCACCCGGCTGATCGATTGCTCGATGTCGATTGCCGGATAATGCCCTGCCTCGGCCAGCCGCCGGTTGAGCACGAAGTGACCGTCCAGAATGGCACGCGAGCTGTCAGCAACCGGGTCCTGCTGATCATCGCCTTCGGACAGCACGGTATAGAAAGCGGTAATCGAACCGCCACCGGCCCGGCCGTTGCCCGCACGCTCGATCAGCTGCGGCAGCTTGGCAAACACTGAAGGCGGATAGCCACGGGTCACCGGCGGTTCGCCAATGGCCAGGGCAATTTCGCGCTGCGCCATGGCATAGCGGGTGACCGAATCCATCAGCAGCAATACGTCCAGACCCTGGTCGCGGTAATACTCGGCCAGCGCAGTTGCATAGGCCGCACCATGCAGGCGCATCAGCGGCGGCGTATCCGCCGGTGCCGCAACCACCACGGCCCGCGCCAGGCCTTCTTCTCCAAGGATGTTCTCGATGAAGTCCTTGACCTCGCGACCCCGTTCACCAATCAGCCCGACCACCACCACATCGGCGCGCGTGTACTTGGCCATCATGCCCAGCAGAACGGATTTACCCACGCCGGAGCCGGCAAACAAGCCCAGACGCTGGCCACGCCCCACGGTCAGCAGGCCGTTGATGGCGCGCACGCCGACATCCATGCTGGAGCGCACCGGGTCACGGTCCAGCGGATTGATCGGGGCCGCATGCAGGGGATAAAAAGTATCCGGATGCACAGGGCCGGCTTCGTCCAGCGGACGCCCCAGGGAGTCGACAATCCGCCCCAGCAGTTTCATGCCCACCGGTACGCGACGCCCACCCTGGGCTGCATCCAGCGTTGCCGCGTGACCAAACACAGGCGGACTGACCGGCCAGTCGGGCTCGACCGCTGCGCCCGGCAGCAGCCCCTGCACGGAGCTGACCGGCATCAGGTACAGCACGTCGCCGTTAAAACCGACGACTTCGGCTTCGATGCGCCGCCCGTCCGGCAATGTCACCCAGGCACCGCCACCGACCGGCAGACGGACGCCGACGGCCTCCATCACCAGTCCGGTGACGCGCGTCAGATAGCCCCGCGGCCGGTCCAGCACGGCCTGCCCGGCCGTGGCACAGCAGGCTGCCAGATAGTCATGCCAGGGATTACACGGTGCTGCCATGCTGGATCACCGTATCGGGTTCAGACGGAAGCGGATCAACGGGCAGTGGCTCGACACCCAGCGCATCCTGCAAGGCGGCCCAGCGGGCAGCCAGGGTCAGGTCCATCCGGCCGGACGGCCCTTCGAGCAGGCAACCGCCACGCTCGATGAGCGGATCGGCGACAAACTGCCAGCGTACTTCTGCTGCCTCACGGGCCGTAACCGTCTGCACCAGCGCCAGATCATCGGGGTGTACCCGCAGGCGGGCCTGCTGCCATTGCCGGCCCAGTCCGGCCAGTACCGGCAGCAGCAAAGGCTCGATGGCATGAGCCGAATTGCGGACATGGTCCGCGACAATGCGTTGCGCGCAACTCAACGCCAGCGCACTCAATTGCGGAGCCACTTCGGCATCCAGTGCCGCCACGCGGGCATCCAGCGCCGTCCGCAGGGCTTCGAGTGCCTGCAACTCGGCCAGCAGTTGCGGCCGCAGCTCGGCCACGACTTCATCCCGGCCGGCCTGCCGGCCTGCCGAATGGCCTTCGGCCTCCCCGGCGGCAAAACCGGCCTGGTACGCTTCCTGATGGATGGCTTCCAGCTCGGCTGCCGTCGGATACGCCAGCTGCACGCTTTCGGTCACGTCCTCGCTTGGCGGCGAAGGCTCCTCCTCCCCGGCCGGTTCGTCTCCGCCTGCGGTATCGTCCTCGACGCCTTCGGCCTCCTCCACTGTCGGCAAGGCTCCTGCCTCCAGCGCCTGGGCCAGTGCCTCCAGATCAACTCCGGCCAGCGCATCGGGCTTTGGCGCATCCAGCGGGGCCAGCTCCCAGCGCTGCCAGCTGACCGCTTCGCCAGGCAGGGGGCGCAGGGATGACTTACTCGACGACACCTTCCTCGCCTCCCTTGCCGGCCATTACGATCTGGCCATCGTCGGCGAGCTTGCGCACGATCTTGAGGATTTCCTTCTGTTCGGCTTCGACTTCCGACACCTTGACCGGACCCTTGGCCTCGAAATCGTCGCGCAGCATTTCGGCCGCACGCGACGACATGTTCTTGAAGATCTTTTCCTTGAGCTCGTTGCTGGTGCCCTTGAGCGCCAGGATAAGCGACTCGCTCGACACTTCGCGCAGCAGGACCTGGATCGACCGGTTGTCGAGATCGCGCAGGTTTTCGAACACGAACATCTTGTCCTGGATGCGCTGAGCCAGTTCCGGGTCGTATTCACGGATGGATCCTAGCGCCGAATGCTCGACGTTGGCCCCCATGAAGTTGAGGATCTCGGCCGTCAGCTGGATACCGCCCATGGCACTCTTCTTGATGCGGTCGGAGCCGGACAGCAGCTGGGTGAGCACGTCATTGAGTTCGCGCAGGGCCTGCGGCTGTACACCTTCCAGCGTGGCAATCCGCAGCAGAACATCGTTGCGCAGGCGGTCGGTAAAGTTCTGGAGGATGGCACTGGACTGGTCCGGGTCGAGGTGGACCAGAATGGTGGCGATGATCTGCGGATGTTCGTTGCGGATCAGGTCGGCAGCCGATGCCGGGTCCATCCACTTGAGGCTTTCGATACCGGTGTGGTCGTTGCCCTGGGTGATCTTGTCTAGGAGGTTGGACGCCTTGTCCTCTCCCAGCGCCTCGGTCAGCACCCGCTTCAGGAATTCGTCGGATGCATCGATCGAGGCACGCATCTGTGCCTCGTCACGGAACAGCTGGGCCGCCTGCATGATTTCGTCCCGGCCTAGGTTGGTGATCTGGGTCATCATGGTCGAGATCTTCTGGACTTCCTTCGGCCCGAGGTACTTGAACACCTCGACCGCATCGGCCTGGCCCAGACTGAAGAGCAGCACTGCGCTCCGACGGATACCGGCATCACTCATCGTTGTTCACCCATTCCTTGATGATCTGGGCGGCCATGCGCGGATCAGCACGCACCACTTGCCGCGCCCCTTCCAGCATGGAGTCGTATTCGCGGCGGGCCAGCTCCTTCGGATCCAGATTGGCCAAGTCTTCCAGGGTCATGCCGCCTTCACCGGCCACACCCTCGCCTTCGGCAGCCGCAGCATCAGAGCCAGGCGGCGGCAAGACCGGCTTGGGCTTGACGATGTCGCGCACCACCGGCCGGATGACACCGAACAGCAGGTACAACACCACCAGCGCACCCAGCACCCACTTGAGGATTTCACCCGGATTGTTGCTGGCGTAGTCGAACAGGCGATCCTGCAATGCAGCCTTGCTGCCGGCGGTGTCGGCAAACGAGGCATTGACCACCTGTACCGAGTCCCCGCGCGCCTGGGTGAAGCCCATGGCTTCACGCACCAGCTTGTCCAGCTGCTGCATTTCCTGCTCGGACAGCGGCGTCATCTTGGCATTACCGTCTGCGGTGGTCGTACGCTTGAAATTGACCACGACAGCCGCCGTGACGCGCTTGAGGGCACCGGTCTGCTGGCGAACATGCTGGATGGTACGGTCGACCTCGTAGTTGGTCGTGGCTTCCTTGCTGCTCTTGACCGGCCGGGCTTGGTTCTGCTGACCGTTGGGAGCGGGCATCAGGCCGGCCTGGGTACCGGGCGGCAATGTGACCGGGGCCGCAGCAGCATTGGGCGGCTGGTTGGACAGGGCGCCCGGCACACCGCCCTGCGGTGCTTCTTCACGGGTCTGGGACTCGCTGGTCTGCTGGCTGCGGATGGCGCCGGCATTGGGCGGCGTATTGGGGTTGAAGGTTTCCGCGGTCTGCTCGACTTCGGAGAAGTCCACGGCAGCCGTGACCTGCGCCCGGGCGTTACCGCTGCCGACAATGGGTTCAAGGATGGCTTCGATGCGTTTGGTCAGGCTGGTCTCGATCTGGCGCACGTAATCCAGCTGGCGGCGCGACAGGCCGGCCGAGCCGTCTTCCATGTCCGGCATGCGCGAAATCAGGTTGCCTTCCTGGTCAACGATGGTGATGTTCTTTTGCGGCAGCCCCGGAACGGCAGAGGCCACCAGGTTGCGGATGCCGGCAATCTGCCCGGCATCAAGAATGAACCCCGGGCGCAGGTTCAGCAGTACCGAGGCGGTCGGCAGCTGCTGTTCGCGCACAAACACGCTTTGCTTGGGCATGGCCAGATGCACGCGGGCCGACTCGACCACCCCCAGAGCCTCGATGGTACGGGCCAGCTCACCCTCGACGGCACGCTGGTAATTGACCTGTTCGGCAAACTGGCTGATGCCGAATTTCTGGTTGTCCATCAGTTCGAAACCGATACCGCTGGCCTTGGGCAGGCCTTCGGAAGCCAGCTTGAGGCGGGTGGAATACACCTGCTCGGCCGGCACCCGGATCACGCCGCCGTCGGCAAGCTGATAGGGCACGTTGAGCTTGGTCAGCGCTTCGGTCACCTGCCCGCCTTCGCGGTCGGGCAGATTGCTGAACAACACCTTGTAGGCAGGTTCGCGCGTATACAGATAGGCAGCGACCAGAATGGACGCCACGGCAGCCATGCCGCCGAACAGCAACAGTTTCTTGTTGCCGGGCAAGGCACGGTAACGCTCCAGCGCCTCGCGTACGCGCTGCTGGAAGGTCGGAGGGGAAGATTCGTTCAATTCGGCCATAAATCAGATGCAGGCTGGACAGGCACGCACAGGTGTCGTGCTCGGATACAGGTCAAACCTGCGTATTCATGATGTCTTGGTAGGCACTGACCAGCTTGTTGCGGACCTGCACCATGGTCTGGAATGACAGGCTGGCTTTTTGCAGCGACAGCATGACATCGTGCAGGTTGACGTTTTCGTCACCCAGCTCCCAGCGCTGCTGCAGGTTCTGGCTACCGGCCTGCCGCTCGGCCACCTTGTCGAGCGAGGCCTGCAGCACGGCAGCAAAGTCGACTGGTTCGGCGGCATCCTTGGCGACCTGCTGCGGTGCCGGCTTGCCGGATGCCAGGGTCGCGACAGTACGCAGCTCGCCCAGCAATTGATCGATCCCTTCGGTTCTCATGCATCTTCTCCGTGCCGCTCACCCGCAAGGGTGGCCAAGTCGATTTCACCCGCTTCACGCCAGCGGGCCAGTTTGTAGCGCAGGGTACGCTCGCTGATGCCCAGACGCTCGGCAGCCAGCCTGCGCACACCACCCACGGTGCGCAATGTTTCGACGATGTGCTGCTTTTCCAGACTTTTCATGTCAACGGGTTGCTCAGGAACATGAACCGGCAGCACGTCTCCGGAATGCAGCACGCCCTGACACGACAAAGGTATCAAACTGCCTGACCAGTGCAGGCAATCCGCATCAACCACACCGGCTTCAGCGAGGATTTCCGCGCGTTGCAAGACATTTTCCAGCTCGCGGATGTTACCCGGCCAGTCATGGGCCGTCAATTTGGCAGCCGCAGCATCAGTGATGACAAAATCCGTAAAATTCAATGATTTATCATGGCGTTTCAGATAGTTGCAGGCCAGAGGCAGGATATCTTCGCGGCGCTGGCGCAGCGGCGGAATATTCATTTCAAACACATGGATCCGGTAGTACAGATCGGCACGGAAACGTCCGGCGGCCACTTCGGCAGCCAGATCGCGGTTGGTCGTGGCCAGAAAGCGCACATGCAGGCGTACCGGACGCTGCCCGCCCACCCGCTCTACCTCGCGCTCCTGGATCACCCGCAGTAGCTTGGCCTGCATGGCAGCCGACATTTCCGAAATTTCATCCAGCAGCAGCGTACCGCCCTGCGCCTGCTCGAACTTGCCGGCATGGCTGCTGAGCGCACCGGTAAACGCGCCTTTTTCATGCCCGAACAATACCGACTCGAACAGGCTCTCCGGAATGGCGGCGCAGTTGACGGCCACAAAAGGATGGTTCGCCCGGGGTGAATTGGCGTGCAAAAAGCGCGCCATCACTTCCTTGCCGACACCCGATTCACCGGTAATCAGCACCGTGGCCTCGCTGGCCGCCACCTTGCGCGCCATCTTCAGCAGTTCACGCATCACCGGAGAATGCGCCACCGGCTGCTGGCCATCGTCGGACTCAGGCACCTCCGGCAGCTTGAGCCGGTGTTTTTCCACCTCGACCAGCAAGGTCGAGGGCTCGAACGGTTTGGTCAGGTAATGACAGGCACCCGCCCGCAGCAGGTCCACTGCGCGGTCAATGGCCCCGTGAGCGGTCATCAGCATGAACGGGACTTGCAACCGGCGCTGGCGCATCTCGAAAAACAGCCTGTAGCCATCCATCGGCTGCATCTGCGCATCCGACAGCACCAGTCCGACCGGCTCGCGCCGGAGCACAGCCAGCGCCTCTTCTCCGTCACCGGCCACACGGACGGCAACTCCCGCCAGTTCCAGCGTATCGACCAGCGCCTCACGCAGCGCCAGATCGTCTTCCACCACCAGGATCGGCAGTTCTTTCATTCAGATTCTCCGACTGTCCGAAGCCGGCCCGCGACCGCGGCACCATTCCACCATGCGCAGCCCGATCCGCTCCAGCGGCAAGACTTCTTCAACTCCCCCTTGGGCAATCGCTTCCTTGGGCATGCCGAATACCACGCAAGTGCCCTCGTCCTGCGCCACGGTAAATGCGCCCGTATCTTTCAGTTCGCGCATGCCGCTGGCGCCGTCACGCCCCATGCCGGTCAGGATCACGCCCATCGCGGCTGCGCCGGCCTCATTGGCCACCGACCGGAACAGCACGTCCACCGAAGGCCGGTGCCGGTTGACTTCCACGCCCTGGCTCAAGCGGCAGCGATAACGTCCGCCCTGCCAGACCACCATCAGGTGTGCATCACCCGGCGCCACGTAAGCCATGCCGTTACCCAGCAGCTCACCGTCCTCGGCTTCCTTGACACCGATCTGGCACAAGGCGTCCAGCCGGGCCGCAAACGACCGGGTGAATACCGGCGGCATGTGCTGCGTGACCAGCACCGGCGGACAGTCACGCGGGAGTTGCCCCAGCACGACTTTCAATGCCTCGGTCCCGCCGGTCGAAGCGCCAATCGCCAGCAGGGGCGGGCGGCCGACGGTCCGGCTGCCGGAACGGGGCAGGATCACGTCCGCCGCATGACACGGAGCAATGACCAGCGGATCATCACGCCGGGCCGTCACAGGCGCTCCCTCCCGTGCTGCATGCCCCGTTCCAGCATCCATTGCCCCAGCGCCGCAGCTGGCTGTGGCCTGGAAACCAGGTAGCCCTGCACCTCGTCACACCCTTGCTGACGCAGGTAATCCCATTGCGCACGGGTTTCCACCCCTTCGGCCAGCACCTTGATGCGCAGGTTGTGCGCCATGCCGATGATGGCGTCGACAATCACCGGATTGTCCTCGTCCAGATCGATGTCCCGGATGAACGAGCGGTCGATCTTGAGCTTGTCGATCGGAAAACGCTTGAGATAGGCCAGGCTGGAGTAGCCAGTGCCAAAATCGTCCACCGCCACGGTCAGGCCGCGGGCCCGCAGGGCTTCCAGCACCGTATAGGCCTCCTGGGTATCTTCCATGATCACGCTTTCTGTCACTTCAACCTGCAACCAGCGCGGGTCCAGCCCGCTGTCGGCCAGCGCCTCGTCGATTGCTTCGATGACCGAACGGGAAAACTGGCGGCCGGACAGGTTGACCGCCATCGTCATGGGTCTCAGGCCGGCGCGCCGCCACAGCATAGCCTGTCGGCATGCCTCGCGTATCACCCACATGCCAATCGGAACAATCAATCCGGTTTCTTCGGCAATCGGAACGAAGCGCACTGGTGAAATCATGCCCTGCTCGGGATGCTTCCAGCGCAACAGCGCCTCGACACCGACCACCCGGCCAAAGGCCATGTCCACCTGAGGCTGGTAGTGCAGCTCGAATTCCCCGCGCTCCAGCGCGCTGCGCAGCCCGTGCTCGATATGCAGGTATTCGCTGACCCGGTCGTCGATTTCGCGGGTGAAAAAACGGTAGGTATTCCGGCCACGGCTCTTGGCGTGATAGAGCGCGGCATCTGCATGCCGCAGCAACGCATCGCAATCGTTGCCGTCACGCGGAAAAACGGCGACCCCCAGCGACGGCGTCACGCGCAGGTCCAGCCCGTCAAGCAAGATCGGCGACGACACATCGGCCAGCAGCTGCTCGGCCAGTTGCTCCAGCACGACACAGTCAGAGAGCCCCGGCAAGACCAGCACGAACTCGTCGCCGCCATAACGGCAGACCGTGTCGCCGGGCCGTACCCGCGCCACCAGCCGGCGGGCCACCTCTTTCAGCACCGCATCGCCCAGCGTATGCCCCAGTGAATCGTTGATGTTCTTGAAGCGGTCCAGATCGCAAAACAGCACGGCGCCGTTGTGCGGTTCGCGGTTGAGCACTTCCTGCAGGCGGTCGAACAACAGGCTGCGGTTGGGCAGACCCGTCAGCGGATCAAAACATGCCAGCCGCAGGGCGCGTGCCTCGGCGGCCTTGACCGCCGAAATGTCGCTGAACTGGCCGATGAAATAGAGCACCGAGCCGTTGGCATGGCGCACGACGCTCAGGGCGCTCCACTCGTAATAATGCTCGCCGGAGCGCCGGCGGCAGACAATCTCGCCCTGCCAGCGCCCGGTCTGTTCGGCCAGTTCCCAGCGCTGGCTGATACTGGTACCGCCAGGCGACGAGACACAGCGGAAATCCGGTGTCAGCCCCAGCACTTCACCCGCGGCGTAGCCGGTAATGGCTTCGAAAGCCGGATTGACGCGCAGGATGCGGTGACTGGCATCGGTAATGAACACCGCTTCGCTGCCGTGTTCGAATACCTGCGCCGACAGCATCAGCTCGCGCTCGGCCCGCCGCAGGCTGGTGACATCCTGCACCGATCCGGTTACGTAATGCCCCTGCCCGACAACCTGCAAGGTACGGGCCGAAAGCGCCAGCCGCCGCCGCACGCCGTGCGGCGTGACCAGTACGGCGTCAAAATGGATTTCATGCGTCGCCACGGAATGCGAGTGGCGGAAAGCCTCCAGAAGACGCCCGGCCTTTTTGAACGTCGCCTCGTCAAACTGTGCCATCACTTCGGCCAGCGGCACCTGCTGCCGGTCTGCGGCAATGTTCAGGAGTTCGCGCGCCTGCTGCGACAGGTCAAGCACATCGGCGTCGATGTCCAGCATCCAGCCACCGATCTGTGCGGCACGCTCGGCCTGCTCGAACAACAATGTCTTGCGGGCGTTGTCGGTCATGTCGCGCAGGACGCACACCGCGCCAACGACCTGACCTTCGGTATTGCGGTAAGGGTCAAAGGACGATTCCAGACAGCGCACACCGCCGCCGGGCAGCGTCAGCCAGGTCTGCATGCGCAGGTTCCGGCCCGCCAGCGCCCCCTCAATCCCCTGCATCAGTTCGCGCCGGTTGGCGTAGGCCGCCAGCAACTCCTCCAACTGCCGGCCGCGCACTTCCTGTGTCCCGATGGACAGCAGGTGGCACAAGGCCGGGCTGGCAAATCCGACCAGTCCTTCCGTATCAATGAACGCCATGGCGTCGGAACTGGCTGCCACGATGCCTTCAAGCCGGCGCTGCGCCTCTTCGGCATGCAACTGCCGTGACAGGTCGATGATGACTCCATGCATGCGCAACGGCTTTCCGTCGGCATCACGCTGGTAGACGCGGCCACGCTCGAATACGTGCAGCCAGTCACCCGATTCGTGCAGCAGCGGATATTCAACGCTGTAATCAGCGGTCTCGCCTTGCAAGTGGGCACACAGGGCAGCTTCCACGTCGTCACGCACTTGCGGATCAACGCGTTCCAGCCAGTCCTGGTAATGATCGTCCGGCATGCGGCCAAGCCCGAGCATCTGCATCCATGCCGGTGCCAGCTCAAGCCGGCGGGTCGCGACATCGAAGTCGTAAGCCACATCGCCCGACGTTTCAAACAATGCCTGCCAGCGGGCCTCCATGCGCTGCAAGGATTCCTGGCGCTGGCGCTCGCGGGTAATGTCGACAAACGTGACCACCGCACCAACCGGCTCCTGCTGCTCCGGCTGGTAAACCGGCGCGGCATTCATGCGCAGCCACTGCACCTCGGCAGCTCCGGGCCGGCGCATGCCGACCACCTGGCGCTCGACGGTTTCGCCGGCAAAGCAGGCCCGAGCCCCGGGCCGGTCCGCCATGGCCAGCGGCTCGCCGTTTTCCGTCAGGGTTTCCCACTCGCCCTCACGGGTCACATGGCTCAGCTCGGCCGACGGTACGGCGATGATCCGCACGGCCTCCGGGTTGCCCGGCACCATGCAGCCTGAAGGCGACACGAACAGCACCCCTTCGTTCAGGTGTGCCAGCGCTGTCCGGTAATACTCCCCGGGCCAGTGCGCCGGGGCCGTCAGCTCCGCATCCGGCGGAGCGAGGTCTGGCCCAGACATCACGATATCGTTGCCTGCGGTGTCGTTCATGTTGCCCCTTGCCGCAGTTCGCCGCGCCGCCATGCCGCCAGCAAGCCGGCAGCCATGTCTTCACAGTCATCCAGAACCGTCTCGAAACCGGCCTCACCCTGATAATACGGGTCAGGAACATCCTCTCCGGGACGCCCGGCCCAGTCCAGCATGCATCCCGGCCGGGCCTTGCTGCCGGCAACAGCATGGGCGGACAACATGGCAAGATTGTGACGGTCAGCCGCCAGAATCCAGTCAAAATCGGCAAAATCTGCCGGAACCACCTGGCGCGCCCGCAGACCGGACAGGTCGTAACCGCGTCGCAGGGCATGCTGCTGGCTGCGTGGATCGGGTGCTTCGCCAACATGGAAGGCATGCGTACCAGCCGAATCGAACCATACCTGTCCGCCAGCGCCCGCAGCGGCAAAAACCGCCCTGGCCACGCCTTCGGCAGTGGGAGAGCGGCAAATATTGCCCGTACAGACGAATAAAATGCGGACTGGAGTCATGCAGGACGATGCTGAGCAAAAGCTTATTGTGCCGCCAGTCCGGTCCGGGCTCCAAGCCTCAATCTCATATTTTCTTGATACGGAAAAAATTTCCGCATTACGCGGCAATTTACAAATCATTCACCCAAAAAAGAAAACCGGCAGATTGACTGCCGGCCGAGCCATGAAAGCGGCAAAATCATTCCACTTCAATCAGGCTGAAATCATGGGTAATCACGGCGGTTTTCCCCAGCATGATGGAAGCCGAACAGTATTTTTCGGCTGACAGGCTGATTGCCCGCTCCACCAGCTCCGGCTTGAGTTGCCGGCCGGTCACGATGAAACGGAAATGGATGCGGGTAAACACTTTCGGCTCGGTGTCAGCTCGGTCGGCATCCATTTCCACCGTCACGTCACGCACATCCTGCCGTCCTTTTTTCAGAATGCTGACGACGTCATAGCTGGAGCAGCCTGCCGCTCCCATCAGCACCAGTTCCATCGGGCTGGCACCAAACCGTTTTTCCGGATCAATCACCACGCCGTGGCCGGATTCCGACTCACCAAGAAAACGCGAACCTTCAATCTGCTTGAGCCTTGCCTTCATGGCGCCATTCACCTCGTGTCAGGATCTAAAGCACACAGAATACCCCAAGCCACCGCCCGTCACCCTGCCACCCGGCACTATGCTTATGCAGGTGCCGGCGACCGGCCCCGTCGTCCCGCAACGGCGAGGGGACGGGTAGAATGGCCGTTTTCCGAACGGTGCCCGGCTTGCGGGCTTTGTCATGCTTGTTCTTGGTTTTGAATCCTCCTGCGACGAAACCGGCGTCGCACTGTACGACACCGAACGCGGCCTGGTTGCACACGCCCTGCACACCCAGATGGCCATGCACGCCGAATACGGCGGTGTCGTGCCGGAACTGGCGAGCCGCGACCATATCCGCCGCATCATTCCGCTGACCCAGGCCTGTCTTGCCGAAGGCGGCAAAACCCTGGCCGACCTGGATGCCATCGCCTTTACCCAGGGCCCCGGACTGGGCGGCGCCCTGCTGGTCGGCGCCTCGGTCGCCAACGCCCTGGCGTTCGGACTGGACATTCCGGTCATCGACGTGCATCACCTTGAAGGCCATCTGCTGTCGCCCATGCTGGCCGATCCGGCTCCGGCCTTTCCGTTTGTCGCCCTGCTGGTCTCCGGCGGACACACGCAGCTGATGGCCGTGCATGGCGTGGGGCAGTACGAAACCCTGGGCGAAACGCTGGACGACGCTGCCGGCGAAGCCTTCGACAAGACTGCCAAACTGCTGGGCCTGCCCTACCCCGGTGGTCCGCTGCTGTCCCGGCTGGCCGAATCCGGTGATCCGGCCCGCTTCACCCTGCCGCGCCCCATGCTCAATTCCGCCGACCTCGACATGAGCTTTTCCGGGCTGAAAACCGCCGTGCTGACGCTCAAGACCCGCGTCGAAGCCGATCTTGGCCCCATCGACGAACAGACCCGCGCCGACATCTGCCGCGCCTTCCAGGAGTCGATCGTCGAAGTGCTGGTCAAAAAATCGCTGGGCGCGCTCAAGCGCACCGGCCTCAAGCGGCTGGTGGTCGCCGGTGGCGTGGGTGCCAACCGCCAGCTGCGCGCGGCACTGGATGCCGCCTGCGCCAGACGCCGGGTAGAGGTGTTCTATCCGCCACTGTCGCTCTGCACCGACAACGGCGCCATGATTGCGCTGGCCGGCGCCATGCGCCTGAAGCAGGCCCATGCAGCCGGCAGCTTTTCCATCAAGCCGCGCTGGGATCTTTCCAGCCTGCCGCCGGTCAACGGGGCCGCCTGAATGGCCGACCTGTTTGGCGATACGGGCAACCGGACGGTCCCGCTGGCAGAAACCCTGCGCCCCACCACGCTGGATGACGTGGTGGGCCAGCAGCACCTCATCGGCACCGGCAAGCCCCTGCGGCTGGCGATCGAATCGCGCACGCCGCACTCGATGATCCTCTGGGGGCCGCCCGGCGTGGGCAAGACCACGCTGGCGCGCATCCTGGCCCATGCCTTTGATGCCGAATTCACCCCGTTGTCGGCGGTGTTTTCCGGGGTCAAGGACATCCGCGAGGCAGTCGAGCGCGCCCAGATGGCGGCTGCCCGCGGCCGCCATACCATCCTGTTCGTTGACGAGGTGCATCGCTTCAACAAAAGCCAGCAGGACGCCTTCCTGCCTTTTGTCGAAGCTGGCCTGTTCACCTTCATCGGCGCCACGACCGAAAACCCGTCTTTCGAGGTCAATGCCGCCCTGCTGTCGCGCGCTCAGGTGTACGTGCTCAAGCCACTGACAGATGCAGACCTGGAAGCCCTGTTTGTCCGGGCCCACGCAGCCGGCGTACTGGAAGGGCTGGAACTGGATGCCGCTGCCCGCGCCGTACTGGCCGGCTACGCCGACGGCGACGCCCGGCGTTTCCTCAACCTGCTGGAGCAGACCCGCACCGCCGCCCGCGCCCAGCAGGTACAGCGTGTCGACACCGCCTTCCTCGAAAACGTGCTGACGCTCAACGCCCGCCGCTTCGACAAAGGGGGCGATGCCTTCTATGACCAGATTTCCGCCCTGCACAAATCGGTGCGGGGTTCGCACCCGGACGCCGCGCTGTACTGGCTGACCCGCATGCTGGACGGTGGCGCCGACCCGCATTACCTCGCCCGCCGCCTCGTGCGCATGGCGTGGGAAGACATCGGTCTGGCCGACCCGCGTGCAGCCGAGGTGGCACTGAATGCCGCCCGGACCTATGACATGCTCGGCAGTCCCGAGGGCGAACTGGCGCTGGCGCAGGCGGTCATCTATCTGGCAGTCGCCGCCAAAAGCAATGCCGGTTACAACGCCTACAACCAGGCCCGTGCCTTCGTCAAGCAGGGCAAAAGCCGCGAAGTGCCGGTACACCTGCGCAATGCCCCGACCAGGCTGATGAAAGAACTGGGCTACGGTCACGCCTACCGCTACGCCCACGACGAGCCGCATGCCTACGCCGCCGGGGAAACCTACCTGCCCGAAGGCATGGATGAACCCGGCTGGTACCAGCCGGTGCCGCGCGGTCTGGAGCAGAAAATCAGAGACAAGCTGGCATTCCTGCGCCAGCTGGACGCCGGTGCACGCCCGGTCGGGCAGAAAAAGCCCTAGCAACGGCATTGCCGGAGCTGCGTACCTGCCGCGGACCAGGTTTCTGGCAGCCATGCGTCATGCAGCCCATCCTGCGCCAGCGGAAAACCCTTGTGCCGGCCCATACCCGACACTGCATCTGGTCACACGTCCCCGCAATCCGGATGCAGAGGTATCAATCGCTTCGGCGCCAGACCGGCCGGACAATCCGTTGCCGGCAGGCCCAACGGAGACCCGGACAGCAAACCGGCCGGGCCCGGCTTGTTGAAGGGCCGTCGCCGGCTATCCGCCACCAACCGGACATGACGGCAGCAACACCAGCCGCGGCGCCATCCGGCAAATTTCCCCCGCACACCGCATCAGCGCTGGCTGCCGGCAGCCACTCCCGCCAGGCGATCCCGGAACCGGCCGGCAGAAGCGGCCAGCCAGACATCCGTCTCGATCGGCCGTCTTCCGGGACAACACCCCGGATTCCTCCCGCCATGCCAGCCGGTGACAAGTCCCCGTACCCGGATCATGCAGCCCCGGCCGGCATCTGTTCCAGGACCGCCAGACGGGTAATATCCCCCCCTTTTGTCCGTGCTACATGACCATGACTGCATTCGGGCCGCGTCCCCCGTACCGGTGACGACCCTGCCGCCGTCACAATTCGTAAAGTACCGACGATTGACCTGTTTCCAATTTGGTCATAAACATTGCCCTGTTTTGTGTTCTGCGTTCCGAGGCGCGTCCGCGCATGGCTACCTCGCCCTCATCCCCGCACTGGCCGGCCGTTGACCTGCTCAAGGCTGCGGCCTGCCAGCTTATCGTGCTGCATCACCTGTGCTTTTACGGGCCGATGGCCGACCACGCCCGCCCGCTGGCACCGGCGCTGATCGACTGGCTGGCAGACCCGGCCCGCATGGCAGTCCAGGTCTTCCTTGTCGTGGCAGGCTTTCTGGCGGCGCAAAGCCTCAGCCGCCCGCAGGCACTGGCGCACCCGGTAGAGCGGCTGTTCAACCGTTACCTGCGTCTGGTGGTGCCATATGCGGCTGCCCTGCTGTTTGCCGTACTGGCCAATGCACTGGCCGGCCAATGGATGACGCATGATTCGCTGTCGGCCCCTCCCACGCTCGGACAAGGACTGGCGCACCTGCTGCTGGTGCAGGACGTGCTGGGTGTGGATGCCTTGTCCGCCGGTGTCTGGTACGTCGCCATCGACCTCCAGCTGTACGCCCTGGTGATGCTGTGCCTGTGGCTGCCGCATACGCCTGATCCGCAACGACGGCAGCAGCTGGGCATCATCCTGTTGGTTGCCGTGGGTCTGGCATCGCTGCTGGTATTCAACCGCATGCCGCAGTGGGACAGCTGGGCGGTCTATTTTGCCGGCAGCTACGTCACGGGCATGGCGGTATGGTGGCTGGTACAGCCGGGGCAGCCGCGCTGGGGCATCGCCGTGCTGGCAGCCATCGTGGCGCTGGCCCTGTGGATGGAATTCCGCCACCGCATTGCGCTGGCCGGCGGCGTGGCCCTGCTGCTGTGGATTGCGGCCCGCCATCCGTCACCGTGGCGCTGGCTGGATCGTGCGCCGGTCCGCTGGCTGGCGGAGATTTCCTACAGCGTGTTCCTGATCCATTTCCCGGTCACGCTGCTGGTCAATGCCGGTTTTGAACGCTGGTTTGCCAGAGAAGCCCTGCCCAGTCTCGCAGGCATGCTGCTGGCGTGGGGGCTCAGCCTGCTGGCAGGCTGGGCACTGCACTGCATTCTGGAAGTACGGGTACGCCCGGTTCATCTGCCGCAATGGCAGCATGCGCTGCCGGCCATCCGTCAGACCTGGCTGAAATCCCGCCGGCAGCCGGCTTCGCCCGCCGTCAGGCCGGCCGGCGCAGGTCAAGCCCCAGTGCGCGGCTGATGGCCGGCATGAGTGCGGGTGCCGTACCGGCCGGATTGATGCTGATCTGCAACTGCAAGGCATTCTGGGCGGTATAGCCGTTGCCGTTGATCTGCGTCTGTTGCAGCAGTTGTCCGCCGCCGATCTGCTGGGTCAGCCTGGCGGCATTGCCAAGACTCAGGTTCAGGCTCAGGGCACCGTTGCTGACGGCCGAACCTCCGGTCGTGGCGACACTCCAGCCACTGCCGGGCGTCGTGCCTGCCGTACTGCCGTCGACACTGATCTGCACGCTGGCCTGGTTACCGACCGCATTCGCCTGTCCGGCCACCTGGTTGACCTGTGCCACGCCCTGGATGCTGCTGATGCCTCCGGTGGTACTGGCTCCGGTCGTGCCGGCATTGCCGCTGCTGTTGTCGAGCGTATAGCGCGTCACCGTGGGCAGATTGCCCGGTACGCCTTGCAGGACCACGGCCGAACCGACCGAATTGCCGGTGCTGTCACGCAGGATCGACACCAGCTGCACGCCAAAATGGGTGATCTGCCCGGCATCGATATAGCGGCCACGCAGTGAATCCAGTGCCTGGTCAGACACCAGCATCAGCGGATCAGCCGCTGCCAGAGGTCCGCCCAGTGCGGCAGTCAGGCCAAGGACGGCAAAGAACGGTTTCATGGCCGTACTCCTTCCTGCAGAATCAGAAAAAGTCGCTGTGCTGGAACCCGAACTCTAGGAGTTCGGCGATCGGCACAGGCTGGCTGTTGTTGATTGATGTGCGGGCCGAAAACACCCGTCGCGGTTGCAGCAAGGGGGTATCGCGCAGGTAGCCGGGACCGGCCACGGCCAGCAGGACACCGTTCCACTGGCGGGCAAAATCCTCCAGCGGCATCGAACGGTTGCCCATGGCCGGATCAGCCAGATGCACCTCGTCATTCTGTACCCGCCGGATCACCACGAAATGCTTGTAACCACCCGAATCGATCAGGGTGATCACCGGAATCCGCAACTGTGCCAGCCGGGTCTTGTCGGCCAGGAAACCACTGGCCCGCAGTCCCTGGTTTTGCACGAAGCGCTTCATGTCGAGCATGGAAAAGCCGTATTGCTGCACGGTTGCCGGATCGGCTCCCACCAGCATGCCTTTCATCACGTCCAGCTCGCCTAGCGGCCGGCCAAAGGCATAGCGCAGGACGGTTGCCAGCGCCGCAGCGCCGCAGCTGTAGTCGGTTTTCTGCTCGATGACCGAGTCGAACCGGGCCTCGCGCAGGCTGGTGACATGCTTGGTCAGCCCTTCGTTGAGACCGGTATAGGCCGGCACCGGCAGCGAGTTTTCGGCCAGTGCCGAAAACGACACCACCAGCGACAGGCCCAGCGGCAGAAGACGTGACAGGATCGGCATGATGGTTACCCGGCACCTTGCGATGCCGGGCCTTGTTCCGTTTCAGGCCAGCCGCGGATCAGCGGACTGCCAGCGACACGTTGTTGACTTGCTGGTTGCCGATACCGGCGCTCAGGTTGACGCCCACGTTGCCGACGTTGCCCTTCACCGAATCGGTCAGAGTGGAGCTGTTGACCAGCGGCAGGAAGGTGCTGACGGTTTCGTTGCTGTGGACCTGCATGCCGCCGGCCGAAGCCACCACCAGCGTGGCGTTGTCAGCCTTGGCGATCGCCAGACCGTTGGCCTGCTGGTTGCCGATGCCGGCCGACACGTTGAGCGCGGTGTTGCCGACGTTGTCCTTCACCGAGTCATTGATGCTGGCGGTGTTGCTCAGGGGCACGTTGCCGGCGCTGACGTTGTAGGTGTTGAACTGTCCCACCTGTGCGCCGCCTGCATCGGCATAAGCCAGCCGGGCGTTGCTGTCGATGGCCATCGCCAGGTCGTTCTTCTGCTGGTTGCCGATACCGGAAGTGGCGTTCACACCCACGTTGCCGACGTTGTTCTTGACCGAATCATTCACGCTGACGGTGGTGGCACTGGTATCGGACGGATACGGCGTACCCAGGTTGACGCTCAGGTGATCAACCAGCTGTTCGTAACCGGTGACCGCAGCGGCAGCGGTATCGCCGCGATGATCGTCGCCTCCCGATTCTCGCTTGTCGGAGGAATGTCCGCTCTGGTTGACAGCCATCGCCACATCGTTGGCCTGCTGGTTGAAGATGCCGGTAGCGGCGTTCACGCCGACGTTGCCGACGTTGCCTTTGACGCTGTTGCCGAGGGTGGTGGTGGACGGATCCGGCACGTTCACGTTCAGGTTCAGCAGTTTTTGCGTGTCATGGGCCGAAGCCAGCGTGCCCTTGCTGACATTCGGATCGAACACGAAGTTGACGTCAATGTCCTGCTTGATGTTGTCGTCGTTGGTGTAGCTGCTGGTATCGGTATTGTTGTACTGGGTGGTGTTGCTGATCGACAGCTTGTTCTGGCCGGTCAGGGTGGTGGTCAGCGAGGTGGGGGACGGCGGCGGGTTGTTCGGCCCGTCGGCCAGGGCAACGCCGGCAGCGGCAAAGAGAGCGGTAAAGACCAGGGTGTGCTTGATGGCTTTCATGATGAATCTCCTGTGTGTCATGTGCTGAAACATCCGGTTCAGTTCCGGTATGGGATTTGCCGGCCTTGTATGTTCCGCGCCGAAGTGCCGGTTATCTGCGCGGTTTCTGCTGGTCCAGACCCCGTTGCTTCTAGGCTGGAAATCGCGTTTCTGCCAGCGATGCCCTGTTATTGCACCGACCGTGCCACACTCATAACAACATGATTTTTATCGTTATTTTTTCAGCCATCGAAGATTGGCCGGCGGTTTGTTTCAGCCACGAGACAAGAGCACCGCCCTGCCTGCCCGGGTTACCGGCAAAACAGCTCCTTGTCCGGCCTTTGTCGGACACAGCGCCACGGCAAATTCCGTCCGGGTTTAACCGTTTTTGCGACAGGGGTTAGCTTGCCGCTCAGGCAGGACTCCAAATCTGAGACACCACCGTTCAGGGAACCGTCCGTACCGGAGAATCCCTGGTAACGAGTCAATTTTTCTGTCTTTTCAAACCGCTATACTGGGGCGTTTATCAAGACAAGGAGTGGGCACCATGACGATCAAATCACGCGCAGCCGTCGCCTTTGCTGCCGGCCAGCCGCTGGAAATTGTCGAAGTTGACGTCGCACCGCCGCAAAAAGGCGAAGTGCTGGTACGCATTGTGGCGACCGGCGTCTGTCACACCGATGCCTTCACCCTGTCCGGCGACGACCCGGAAGGCGTGTTCCCGGCGATTCTCGGCCATGAAGGCGGCGGCATCGTCGAAGCTGTCGGCGAAGGCGTGACGTCGCTGGCTGTGGGCGACCACGTGATCCCGCTCTACACCGCCGAATGCCGCGAGTGCAAATTCTGCAAGTCCGGCAAGACCAACCTGTGCCAGGCGGTACGCGCCACCCAGGGCAAGGGCCTGATGCCGGACGGCACCACCCGCTTTTCTTACAAAGGGCAGCCGATCTACCACTACATGGGCACCTCAACCTTCTCCGAGTACACCGTGGTGCCGGAGATCTCGCTGGCCAAGATTCCCAAGGACGCGCCGCTGGAGAAGGTGTGCCTGCTCGGCTGCGGCGTCACCACCGGCATCGGCGCGGTGCTCAACACCGCCAAAGTGACGGCCGGTTCGACCGTGGCCGTGTTCGGTCTGGGCGGCATTGGCCTCGCGGCCATCATCGGCGCCAGCATGGCCAAGGCCGGGCGCATCATCGCGATCGACATCAACCCGGACAAGTTCGCCAAGGCGCGCGAGCTGGGCGCTACCGACTGCATCAACCCGAACGACTACGACAAGCCGATCCAGGACGTGATCGTCGAACTGACCGATGGCGGGGTGGACTACTCGTTCGAGTGCGTCGGCAACGTCAAGCTGATGCGCGCAGCGCTTGAGTGCTGCCACAAGGGCTGGGGCGAATCCACCATCATCGGCGTGGCCGGTGCCGGGCAGGAAATCAGCACCCGCCCGTTCCAGCTGGTGACCGGCCGTGTCTGGCGCGGCAGCGCCTTTGGCGGCGTACGCGGGCGCACCGAACTGCCGGCTTACGTGGAAAAGGCGCAAAAGGGCGAGATCCCGCTCGACACCTTCATCACCCACACGCTGCCGCTGGAAGAGATCAACCAGGCGTTCGAGCTGATGCACGAAGGCAAGAGCATCCGCACCGTCATCCACTTCTAACGCACGCAAGCCGGGCCGCCCATCGCGCGGCCCGCGCAAGGGGGCTTCATGAATCCGGAAAAACTGGCCGACAGCCTGTGTTTTGGCGGGCGGCAGCAGCGCTGGCGTCATCGCTCGGCCACGCTCGGCTGCGAGATGACCTTCAGCGTCTACCTGCCGCCGCAGGCCGCAACCGGCACGCCGCTGCCAGTGCTGTACTGGCTGTCGGGGCTGACCTGCACCGACGAGAACTTCGTGCAGAAAGCCGGCGCCCAGCGCACGGCAGCAGAACTCGGGCTGATCCTCGTCTGCCCGGACACCAGCCCGCGCGGAGCGGAGGTCGCCTGCGCACCGGACGGCGCGTGGGACCTTGGGCTGGGCGCCGGGTTTTACCTGAACGCCAGCGAAGCGCCGTGGGCGGCGCACTACCGCATGCACGACTACGTCGCCGACGAATTGCCAGCACTGGTCGAAGCGCATTTTCCGGCCAGCGACCGGCGCGCGATCAGCGGCCACTCGATGGGCGGCCACGGCGCACTCACTCTCGCCTTTCGCCACCCCGGACGCTACCGATCGGTGTCGGCATTTGCGCCGATCTGCCATCCCTGCGATTGCCCCTGGGGACAAAAGGCGTTCCGCCACTACCTGGGTGACGACGAAAGCCGCTGGCAGGAATGGGACGCCAGCGTGCTGATCGGTCAGGCGCAGGAGCGGCTGCCGCTGCTGATCGACCAGGGCGAGGCCGACACCTTCCTCGCCACCCAGTTGCGTCCGGAAGCACTGGAAGCCGCGGCCAGCGCGGCCGGCTACCCGCTGACGCTGCGCCGGCATGCCGGTTACGACCATAGCTACTTCTTCATCGCCAGCCTGATCGACGAGCACCTGCATCATCATGCGCAGGCGCTGTACCCAGGCGCCTGAACCAGGTCAGCCCCCGGCTGGTAACCGGAGGGCCAGGCTGCGTCTGCCACCGGCGACGCAGCCTCCTCACGGGCCGGAAACAGCCGGGACGGCATCAAGGGAAAATGGCCGCCACCGTCACAACCGGCCGGCGCCGGGGCTCCGGCCCAAAAAGCGCCCGGCTGGCGAGGCCGGGCCGGATGCCATTCCAGCGGCCGGCACACACATCCGTACGCACAGCGGGGTTACACCAGCCAACCTGGCCCCACCCCGCAAAATGCCGCCGTTACAGGTCAGACACCGGCGCGACAGGCGACCGGCCGGCATCCGGGATGCTGCGGTGCCTCATGCCGGCGAGCCCCGCCAGCCTGGCAACAGGTGGCTGAAACCGCGCAACCGCCAGGCCGGGCACCGCCCCGTGTGACAGGGCAAAGCCACCGGCCGGGCGATCCGCCGCAGCCCGCCCCATATGCCATCGTGCCCTTCAGCTGGCCGGCGGGTAGTCCAGCAAGCACTGGACAGCCACCTGCTGCCCCTTGTCGAGACAGTCGACGACCGATACCCCGCCATGCCAGTTGGCACACACGCGGATACCGTGTTCATGCAGGTCACTGACCGCGCTGGCCAGCGGCAGGGCATGGCTGTCGTACTGCGGAATGGCCTGCTCCTGACGGGTCAGCCGGCAAAGGGTCGGCTCGCCCTGGATGCGGTAGAGCCGCCGCAGTTCTTCCAGCGCCAGCGCCACCAGCGTGGCGTCATCGTGCCGGTAACGGTCAAGGAACTGCATGCCGCCGACAAAGGTGGTCAGCAGGGTTTCGCCTGCCGGCGTGCGGTCGGGAAACAGCGAGCCGGACCAGATGGAGCCGGCAGCAAACGGTTTTTCGACTTTGGGGTTCAGCCCGCCAAAACCGTCGAGGTCATGCCCGACCGTGCTGCGTGGCCAGGCCGTATGCAGGACGGCCACCGGGGCGTAGGTTACGTTGGCAAGGTTCGCTGCAATGGCCGGAAAATGGCTGGCCAGCAGTTGCCCGGCCACGTCGGCCGGCACGGCCAGCACCACTTCGTCGGCGTCCAGTTCACCTGCCGGGGTGCTGACCCGCCAGCCGGTTTCCAGCCGCTCCAGTGCCTGCACCGGCGTATCCAGCCGTACGTCCAGCCCCTGCGCCAGTGCTTCGGGCAGCTGCTGCAAACCCTCGTTCAGGGTGAAGGTGGCCTTGCGCCGGAAGGTTTTGCGGCGGGCAAACATGCCGCGCACGATGGAGCCTGACTGGCGCTCGGCTTCGTGGATGACCGGCAGCGTCAGTCCGGCCACCAGCTCTTCGGGATCACCGGCAAAAATGCCGCCGACAAACGGCGAAATGGCCCGCTCGACAAATTCGTCGCCCAGACGACGCCGGAAAAAGGCAGCCACGGTTTCCGGCTCACGCACCGGCCGGTTGCGCCGGAAAGGCTCGGTCAGCGCCAGCCATTTGCTCCGGGCACCGAACTGCGATCCGGTCAGGAACGACAGCGGTCCGGACGGCAGGGCCTCGTAGCGATCGCCGCGCAGCACGAAACGGTGCCGGACCACGGCCGCCGCCGGCCGGATGGCTGCCGTGAGGCCCAGCCGTTCCAGAAGGTCCAGATGCCCGGCATGGCCGTAAAGGGTATTGGGGCCGAGTTCCAGCCGGTAACCGTCGGCCGCTACCGTCCCGATCTTGCCGCCGACCCGGCTGCCGGCCTCCAGCACCACGACGGGGATGCCCCGCTGTTGCAGGTGCCAGGCACACGACAGGCCGGAAATGCCGGCACCGATCACCACCACCATGACATCAATCCATTAATTATAAGTAATTGATTATACGTGCAGATTAACCATCACACGCTTGATGGCGATCAATACCGCTCCGGTACTTCACCTGATTGCAGGCAAGAAAAAAGGACAGCCTGTGCACAGGCTGTCCGGTCAGGTACGGCGGCAGGGATCAGCCGGCGCGCAGGCGCTCCACCAGATCAATGTAGGCCTGCTGGGCCGCTTCCTGCTGCGTGCCGCGCAGCTTGTCCCAGGCATCGAACTTCATGCGGTTGACGAAATCCATCATGCCGGGGCGCTCGCCGGTGGCATCACCTTCGGCACCCTGCTTGTAGAGCGCATACAGCTCCAGCAACGTTGCGTTGTCCGGGCGTTCTGCCAGCGCCTGGACATCCTGGCGGGCAGCGGCAAAACGGGTGGCAATGTCGGACATGGCGGTTTCTCCTGATCATTCATTGTGCGGGTGGCATTTGCACGCCACTTTACCATGCCGGCACCACAAATAAAACGATCGTTTGAACCATGCTGCCGGGTGGCGGTTGCAGGCAAACCGCCCCGGTCGTCACCCCCGTCAGGATTGCCTGCAGGCCCGGCTTGACCCGGCTTTCGGGCATCTGCGGCCAGCCTGTCAGGATGAACCGGCCAACCAGGAAACCAGGCAGCGCTCCGCCCGTTCGCCGGTCGAATCCGTCAGGCATCATCCCTGCGCGGCCATGCTTCGAGGCCCGGCCGGTCTCGCCGGCAAAGCCGGTTGCCAGCCGTCAGTCCGCCAGGGTCAGCACCCCGAGCCAGGCAAAAAACCAGAGTCCGACAATGGCAAAGCCGGCCGCCCACAGATCGTCCAGCATCACGCCCAGCCCGCCTTCCACGCGCCGGTCGAACCAGCGGATCGGCCACGGCTTGAGGATGTCGAAAAACCGGAACAGCACAAAGCCCATCACCCAACCCGCCAGCGTCATCGGCGCCACGGCCAGCACCAGCAGCATGGCCACGATTTCGTCCCAGACCACCCCGCCAAAATCCGGCACTCCCAGATCACGGCAGGTCAGTCCGCAGGCATGGCAGCCATAGAGGAACAACGGCACGCACAGCAGCGCCACCATCAGGGGCGACAGGCCCAGCCAGTACAGCAGGCCGTACAGCGGCAACGCCACCAGCGATCCCCAGGTACCGGGTGCCGGGCGGATCAGTCCGCTGCCAAAACCAAAAGCCACCACGCGATAGACGCGGGCGAACACAAACCGGGCATTCGCCTCAGGCAAAGTGGTCAAAACCGTTCCTTTCCAGCACAACCGGCTCTCCGTTCTCTCCCAGCACCGACAGGCCGTGCCCTGAGCGGATCATGCCGATCCGGGTCACGTCCACACCGGCGGCTGCGGCCCGGCCGGCCACTTCGGCCCGTACGGCCTGCGGGGCCGTAAAGCACAGTTCATAATCGTCACCACCGGCCAGCAGGCAGTCACGCATTTCGTTCCGTCGCCCGGCCAGCCAGGCATCCGTGGGGATCGCCGCCAGCCAGAGTTCGGCCGCCACGCCGGAGCGCTCCAGAATGTGCCCCAGATCGCCCGCCAGTCCGTCCGACACATCCAGCATGGCCGAGGCCAACCCGCGCAGGGCCTGTCCCAGTCCGGTGCGCGGCTCCGGCCACTCCAGCCGGAGCAGACAGGCATCCGCCACGTCTGCCGGTAGCACCAGCCTGCCCAGCCGGGCCTGCAAGGCCGCAGCAGCCAGTCCCAGCTGGCCGCTCACCCAGATGTCGTCGCCCGGACGGGCGCCGTCCCGACGGATGGCAGTGCCGGCCGGCACTTCCCCCATGACGGTCACCGACAGGGTCAGCGGGCCGCGGGTGGTATCCCCGCCCAGCAACTCCACCCCCGTCCGCTCCGCCAGTGCGTAAAAACCTTCGGCAAATCCCGCCACCCATGCCGGATCAATCTGCGGCAGGGCCGCGCCCAGCCATGTCCAGCGCGGCACGCCCCCCATGGCCGCGATGTCGGACAGGTTGACCGCCAGCGTCTTGTGCCCCAGCGCCACCGGATCGACATCGGCAAAGAAATGGCGGTGCTCGACCAGGAGGTCCTTGCTGACCAGCAATTCGCAGCCGGGTGTCGGCGCCAGGATGGCACAATCGTCACCGACGCCCAGCGGGGCCGTACGCACCGGACGGCTGAAGTAACGGGCAATCAGGTCAAATTCGTTCATGCGGCAACGGTTCCCGGAAACAAAAAGCGGCACAGGTGGCGGCCAGGCCAGCTGATGACACGACGGCAGACACCCTCCGCCACGGCGATGCTGACACGGAACCCGGCACCAGGCCAGCCGGTGCTGCCTGGCCGGCAGCCAGTCCCGCGCGGCCGGGTGTGACGCAACACGCAGGCACACCTGACTGCCTTCATCACCTCGCCAGCCGGCCATTCCCGGCCATCCCCTGTGACCTGCGGGGCGAGGGGCGCCGTGTTTTTCCTGACCATGCGGCAACGGCTGCCGGGCCAGCACCGGCCTCCGGCACTAGACAGAGGCACTTGCGGATACGCCGGTACCGCAGCCGGACAAACAAAAACACCCGCGCCGGGCGGGTGTCGGATCTGACCGCAGGCGCTTATTCGGCAGCAGCCGGCTTGTCGGTAGCAACCGGCTTGTCGGCAGCCGGACGCTTGTTGCGGCGGTGTGAACGCACGGCTTCGAATTCTTCCGGGCGCACTTCGGCGGCGTACTTGTCGAGCACGCCGTTGACGAAGCGGTGCCCTTCGGCGCCGCCGAAGGTCTTGGCGATCTCAATGGCTTCGTTGATGATCACGGCCAGCGGAGTTTCCGCCTGCTGGGTCAGCTCGAAAGCCGCCATCAGCAGCACGGCACGTTCGACCGGGCTGACATCTTCCGGAGCACGCTCGAAGTGGCTGGCAATCGCGGACTCGATCCGGACCGGGTCGTTGAGCACGCCGTACAGCAGCGTGCGGAACAGGGCTTCGTCAGCCTTGGCGAACTGCTCGTTGTCGCGCAGGTTCTTTTCGATGGTAGCGGGCGTCAGGGCATTGAGCTGCCACTGGTAGATGCCCTGCACCGCGAATTCGCGGGCGCGTCGTCTCGGGGTCTTCATCAGTCGTAAAACGCTTTCTGCAGATTGGCCATCTCGACCGCGCAACGGGCGCAGTCGCGGCCCTTTTCGGCCATGCGGGCTTCGGCCTGCTCGTCGGTATCGCACGTCAGCACGCCGTTGGCCACGGGAATGTCAAAGTCCAGCCCGACCCGGGTCAGCGCTGCGCCGGCTTCGTTGGAAACCAGTTCGAAATGGTAGGTTTCCCCGCGGATCACGGCTCCCAGCGCCACCAGCGCGTCGTAGCTGTCGTCCTCGTTCTGGGCCATGGCCTGCAAGGCCAGCGGGATCTCCAGCGCGCCGGGCACGGTCACGAAGGTGATGTCGGTCGGCTCGACGCCCAGCGCCAGGAGTTCGTCAAGGCAGGCGTCGCGCAGCCCTTCGCAAACAGGCAGGTTGAAGCGGGCCATCACCACGCCAATGCGCAGTCCTTCACCGTTGAGGTTGGATTCGAGATTGACGATGTCAGGGTTCATGGCGGCTCCTGGAGCGAAGGGAATGGGTCGGAGATGTCCTGAAAAAGGGCGGCATTTTAGAGCGTGTTGGCCCGGCTTGGCGAGAACAAATCTCTGATCGGCCAGACAAAGACGGATTCCCGCCGCCAGGCATGCGGCTCAGGACTGGCGCGAGGCTGCCTCGAGGTAACCGCAGACCTCCAGCGAAAAACCGGTCATGCTGGGAATCTTCAGCGGCTTGGACATCAGCCGCATGCGGCCCACGCCAAGGCGCTTGAGGATCTGTGCCCCGATGCCGTAGATCTTCGGGTCCCATTTGCGTGCCGGTTCGCTGACCACACCGGGGAAGGCCCGCGCCAGCAGGGCATCGGCGGTTTCATCGCGGTGCAGCAGGATCAGCACGCCGCTGCCGGCGCGCTCGAATTCGGCCATCACTTTCGGCACCGACCAGCTGTGGCCGGTGTCGCGGGTATCCAGCCAGTCCATCACCGACAGCGGCTCGTGCACGCGCACCAGCGTTTCGGCGGCCGCATCGATGCGGCCCTTGACCAGCGCCAGGTGGGCGGCTCCGGTAGTGGTGTCGCGGAAGGCATGCAGGCGCAGCAGGCCGTACGGCGTATCGACGTCACGCTCGGCGACATGCTCGATCAGGCTTTCGGTCTGGCTGCGGTAGGCGATCAGGTCGGCAATGGTGCCGACCTTGAGGCCGTGCTGCTCGGCAAACACCAGAAGCTCCGGCAGGCGGGCCATGGTGCCGTCGTCATTCATGATTTCGCAGATCACGGCCGACGGGGTCAGGCCGGCAAGGCCGGTGAGGTCGCAGCCGGCTTCGGTATGGCCGGCACGCACCAGCACGCCGCCAGGCTGGGCCATCAGCGGAAAAATGTGTCCCGGCTGCACGATGTCTTCAGGCCGGGCATGCCGGGACACGGCGGCCTGCACCGTGCGGGCACGGTCGGCAGCGGAAATGCCGGTCGACACGCCTTCGGCGGCTTCGATCGACAGGGTGAAATTGGTGCCGTGCGACGAGCCGTTGTGCTGCACCATCAAGGGCAGGTTGAGCTGGCGGCAGCGGTCTTCGGTCAGCGTCAGGCAGATCAGGCCACGGCCGTGCTTGGCCATGAAGTTGATGTGCTCGGGAGAAACGAAATCGGCGGCCAGGATCAGGTCGCCTTCGTTTTCGCGGTCTTCGTCATCGATCAGGATGACCTGCTTGCCGGCGCGGATGTCGGCCAGAATGTCTTGGATCGGGGAAATGCTCATGATGCTCAGGCCAGTGAAAAATCGATAAAAGTACAGCCGCCGTGTGAATGGGTATGACCAGTGCGTAATTCAAGCGGCGCGGCAAATCCGGGACCGTCCACCACCAGCGTGTGGAATTCTCCGGCCTCGCCGCAGGGATCAACCCCCAGTGCCTCCAGCTCGCGCACGCAACCGTCGTCCAGCACCCGCCCGAGGAATGCGGCCGGCAGCACGCCGTCGCGCACGGTGCAGATGCGCGCGACGAAACCGGCGGCAATCATCTCGTCCACCAGCGCCCGGCGCGGCTGCTGCCACAGCGGCAGCACGGCTTCCAGACCAGCGGCATGACAGACCTTTTCCTCCCACTCCCGGTGCGCGTCAAGGTCAATGTCGCCAAACACCACCGCTTCTGCCCGGCGGGATTCGTCACGCAGGGTGGCGATGAACACGGCTTCGTAGTCGGACCAGTCGGCCCGGGCCGTCACCAGCGGCAGCCCCAGTGCCTGCGCCTGCGCGGCCAGCACGGCCGGCGCCAGCCCGTGCGAGCGGCTGCGCTCTTCCCGGGCCGCCAGCATGTTGAACAGCGCCACCGGCTCCCAGCCCTGCCGGCGCGCGCGCCACATGGCCAGAGCCGAATCCTTGCCGCCACTCCATGAAACCAGTGCCGGACGGGCACTCACCGGCCGTCACCCCGGCCGGCCAGCACCCGTTCGACCGTCTCGACGATCACCTGCGTCTGCGGATCGATTTCGATGTTGACGCGCTCGCCGGCCTGCCGCCAGCCGAGGTTGGTACGGGCCAGCGTTTCCGGAATCAGGTGCACGCAGAATCCGGCATGCTCGACCGCACCGATGGTCAGGCTGCAACCATCGATGCCGATGTAGCCCTTGGTGAACACGAACTTCGCCAGTTCGTCGGGCAGGCGGAACCATACGGTCCGGTTGTCCGGCGTATCGATGACGCGGGTGATGACGGCAGTGGCCATCACGTGGCCGCTCATGGCATGGCCGCCGATATCGTCGCCGAAGCGGGCGGCCCGCTCCACGTTCACCCGGTCACCCACCTGCAACTCGCCCAGGTTGGTCACGCGCAGGGTTTCCTGCATCAGGTCAAAGCTGACGAGATCGCCATCAACGGACGTCACCGTCAGGCACACGCCGTTGTGCGCCACCGACGCCCCGGTGGCCAGTCCGGGCAGCAGGCCGGCCGGCAAGCGGACGACATGGGTGCGGAAAGCAGTCTTCTCAGTCAGGGCAACCACCTCGGCCGTGCCCGCAACGATGCCGGTAAACATGACGCCTATCCTCTGGATTCTTTAACGCGCAAGGCGGCCATTCTACGCTGAACGCATGGCGGTGCGAGACCACAGCTGACCGGGCGCTTCGCCCGACCGGCAAAATCCGCTAGAATCCGCTGTTTTTTCAGCCGTTTTCCACCGCCGAACCTGCCATGTCCGAATTCATTGCCCGCGAAGCACAGCGCCGCCGTACCTTCGCCATCATCTCCCACCCTGACGCGGGTAAAACCACCCTGACCGAAAAGCTCCTGCTGTTCTCGGGTGCCATTCAGGAAGCCGGCACCGTCAAGGGCAAAAAGGGCGGCAAGTTCGCCACCTCGGACTGGATGGAAATCGAAAAGCAGCGCGGCATCTCGGTCGCCAGCTCGGTGATGCAGTTCGACTACTACGACAACGTGGTCAACCTGCTCGACACCCCGGGGCACCAGGACTTCTCCGAAGACACCTACCGCGTGCTGACCGCCGTCGACAGCGCCCTGATGGTGATCGACGCCGCCAAGGGCGTGGAAGCACAGACCATCAAGCTGCTGAACGTCTGCCGCCTGCGCGACACCCCGATCGTCACCTTCATGAACAAGTACGACCGGGAAGTGCGCGACTCGCTGGAGCTGCTCGACGAAGTCGAAAACATCCTCGAGATCCGCTGCGCGCCGGTCACGTGGCCGATCGGCATGGGCAAGACCTTCCGTGGCGTCTACCACCTGCTCAACGACCAGGTGCTGCTGTTCGATGCCGGCGGCGAACGCCTGCCACACGAATTCGATGTCATCGACGGCATCGACAACCCGCGGCTGGACGAACTCTTCCCGCTGGAAATCGGGCAGCTGCGCAACGAGATCGAACTCGTGAAAGCGGCCAGCAACGAATTCGACCTTGAGGATTTCCTCGCCGGCAAGCTCACCCCGGTGTTCTTCGGCTCGGCCATCAACAACTTCGGCGTCAAGGAAATCCTCGACGCCCTGATCGGCTGGGCTCCGCCGCCGCGTCCGCGTGACGCCACCGTGCGCGTGGTCAGCCCGGACGAAGAGCGCTTCTCCGGTTTCGTGTTCAAGATCCAGGCCAACATGGACCCGAAGCACCGCGACCGCATCGCCTTCCTGCGCGTGTGCTCGGGCAAGTTCGAGCGCGGCATGAAGATGAAGCACCTGCGCCTGAACCGTGACGTGGCCGCCAGCTCGGTGGTGACATTCATGGCGCACAGCCGCGAAATCGTCGAAGAGGCCTTTGCCGGTGACATCATCGGTATCCCCAACCACGGCAACATCCAGATCGGCGACAGCTTCAGCGAAGGCGAACAGCTGGCCTTTACCGGCATCCCGTTCTTTGCGCCGGAAATCTTCAAGGCCGTGCGCATCCGCAACCCGCTCAAGATCAAGCAGTTGCAGAAAGGCCTGCAACAGCTGGGCGAAGAAGGTGCCGTGCAGGTGTTCAAACCGGAAAACGGCGCCGACCTGATCCTGGGCGCGGTGGGCGTGCTCCAGTTCGAAGTGGTGGCTCACCGGTTGCAGACCGAGTACGGCGTCGAGGCGGTGTTCGAATCCTGCCCGATCTGGACCGCCCGCTGGGTCAGCTGCGAAGACCGGACCAAGCTCGCCGAATTCCAGCGCGCCGCCATCAACAACCTCGCCGTCGACGCGGCCGGCAGCCTCGCCTACCTGGCGCCGAACCGGGTCAACCTCGAGTTGGCCAGCGAGCGTCATCCGGCGATTGTCTTCCACGCCACCCGCGAACACGCGGTCAAGCTGTCGTAACCATGGAAAGCCTCGGCGAACTCTGGCGTGCGCTGCCGGCCAACGACCTGCTGCGCACCGGCATCCTGCTGGCGTGCCTGGTGGCCGTGCGCGTGCTGGCAGTCCGCGCGCTGGCGCGCCAGCCGCAGATTTCGATCGAGATGCGCCGGCGCTGGTCGGTCAACCTGCGCAATGCGCTGCTGATCGCCGGCCTGATCGGCATCGTGGCCATCTGGTCACGCGAGCTGCAAACGGTAGCGGTATCGCTGGTGGTGATCGCTTCGGCGATCGCCATTGCCTTCAAGGAGGTGATCCTGTGCCTGTCGGGCAGCTTCTACCGCACCATGAGCAAGGCCTACAACATCGGTGACCGCATCGAGCTTGGCGAACTGCGCGGACGGGTGGTGGACATCAGCGTGCTGACCACCACCATCGTCGAGATCGGCCCGCAGCACGACGCACACCAGCAGACCGGCCGCCTGATCACCTTCCCCAACAGCCTGCTGCTGGGACACGCGCTGGCCCGCGAGGACTACACCGGCAACTTCATCGTCCACGTCATCACCGTGCCGGTCAGCCTTGAAGCCGACGTGCTGGAAGCCGAGCACATCCTGATCAATGCGGCACGCGAAGTCTGTGCACCGTTCCTTGAAGAGGCGCAGGCCCACATGAAGGCACTGGAATCCATGCACCTCATCGACACGCCCTCGGTTGCGCCACGCGTGTCACTGAAGATCGTCGATGATGAAATCGTCCGCCTCAACCTGCGCATCGCCGTGCCGCGCATCCGCAAGCAGACGGTCGAGCAGGACATCCTGCACCGCTTCCTGGCAGCGTTCCATCCTGCCCGGCCCCCGTCTGCCGACCAGACCGACCCGTCCTGACCGAACTGCCGCCTCCGCATGAAAAAGCCGCGCCTCAAAACCTACGACCGCATCATTGCCGAGAGCCTGGTCCTGTTCAACGAACAGGGCGAGCGGTCGACCACCACCAACCACATTGCCGCACACCTGGGCATCAGCCCCGGTAACCTGTACTACCACTTCCGCAACAAGGAAGAGATCGTTTACCAGATCTTCCTGCGCTACAAAGCCTTCCTGTCCGAACGGCTGGCCGCGCCGACCGACCGCGACATCTCGGTGGCCGACCTCGAGCCGTACCTCGACACGGTGTTCCAGGCCATGTGGCAGTTCCGCTTCATGTTCTACGACCTGCCGGGCCTGCTGGCCCGCAATCCGCAAATGCAGTCGGAATACCACCAGTTCATCCACACCGACCTCGAAGAACGCCTGATCGGCCTGTTCCGCGAATTCACCCGCATCGGGCTCGTGCACATCGACGAGGAAGACATCGAACCACTGGTCACCAACATCTGGCTGGTGGCGAAATTCTGGTTTGCCTTCGAAGAAACCGCCCGCCCCAGGGAGCCGATCACCGAAGCGGCCGGCCGGCGGGGAGCCGTCCAGGTACTGGCGCTGTTCAAGCCCTATATTGCAGAAAGCTACCTGCCCACTTTCCGCAGCCTGATTGCCCGCTACCAATGAACTCCGCAGCCTTTGACCCGGCCGAACAGCAAGGCCTGTGGCGCGCCATCCGCGAACGGCGCGACATGCGCCACTTCAACGGCACCCCGCTTGAGGCCGGCCAGCTCGAACGCCTGCTCGAAGCCGCCCGGCTCGCGCCGTCGGTCGGCTACATGCAGCCGTGGCGCTTCATCCGCATCACCGACCCGGCCCTGCGGCTGGCCATCCATGCCGAAGTGGAGGTCGAACGCCAGCAGACTGCGGCCACGCTGCCCAGCCGGCAGGCCGAATTCCTGCGCCTCAAGATCGAGGGCATCCGCGAATGCTCGGAACTGCTGGTCTCGGTGCTGATGCCGGACGACGGCCGCCACATCATCGGCCGCCGCACCATGCCGGACATGGCGCTGGCCTCGGCCGCCTGCGCCATCCAGAACCTGTGGCTGGCAGCCCGTGCCGAAGGCATCGGCATGGGCTGGGTGTCGTTTTTCGAGCCGGCGCGGCTCGCGGCACGGCTGGCACTGCCCACCGGCGCCCGGCCGATTGCCGTCCTGTGCCTCGGGCCGGTGGATGCCTTTTACCCGCGCCCGCAGTTCGAGGATGCCGGCTTCGGCGCCCGGCTGCCGCTGGACGACATCCTGTTCGAAAACGGCTGGCCCGACGGCGCCGGCCCCACCCCCAGCGCCTACTGACCTCCCGCCGGCGGCTCAGGCCGCCGCGCGCCAGTGGTCGATGTAGAGCTGCATCAGCTCGACCCCGCGCCATTCGTTGACATTGAGGCGGAACACCGCGTCGATGCGCTCGGGCAGGAATTCGCTGTGGTTGAACAGCATGGCCTCGAATTCACCGCCGTCCTTGCCCAGCGTCAGCTTCAGGTGCTTGCCGCCGACAATGCGCTGCTCCAGCACCCGGAACACGTCGCTAAAACTCGGCGGCGGAAAGCCCTGCCCCCACACGGTCAGCGCCAGCTCGCGCGCAGTGTCGAGCGCCAGTTCGGTCACGGCCAGCGCACCGTCGGTTTCGATGCGCCGGGTCAGGGCCGCTTCGTCCAGCCACTCGCGCGCCACCTGCTCGAATGCCGCCGAAAATCGCGGCAGGTCGGCTTCCAGCACCGTCAGGCCGGCGGCCATGGCGTGCCCGCCGAACTTGCGGATCAGGCCCGGCTCGCGCTTGCTGACCAAGTCCAGCGCATCGCGCAGGTGAAAACCGGCGATCGAGCGCCCCGAGCCCTTGATCTCGCCGGCATCGCCCGGTGCAAACACGATGGCCGGCCGGTGAAAGCGGTCCTTGAGGCGCGAGGCGACAATCCCGACCACGCCCTGGTGCCAGTCATCGCGGTAAAGCGACAGGGTAAAGCGCTCGGCCGGATCAAAGCCGGCCAGTTGCAGCGTGGCCTCGTCCTGCATGCCGTGCTCGATCTCGCGCCGGGTACGGTTCATGCGGTCCAGCTCGCGCGCCATCTCCAGGGCGCTGTCCTCGCGCTCGGCCAGCAGCATTTCGATGCCGAAGGTCATGTCGTCCAGCCGGCCGGCAGCATTCAGGCGCGGCCCGAGCATGAAGCCAAGGTCAAAGCTTGAGGCCTTGGCGATCGGGCGGCCGCTGGCGGCAAACAGTGCCGCGATGCCCGGAGATGCCCGTCCGCCGCGCATGCGCCGCAGCCCCTGCTCGACCAGGATGCGGTTGTTGTCGTCCAGCCGCACCACGTCGGCCACCGTCCCCAGTGCCACCAGGTCCAGCCATTGCGCCAGGTTCGGCTCGCCTCCGGCCGCAAAGGCACCGCGGGCGCGCAGCTCGGCACGCAGGGCCATCAGCACGTAGAACATCACGCCGCAGCCGGCCAGATGCTTGGAAGGAAAGTCGCAGCCGGGCTGGTTGGGGTTGACGATCAGCGCCTCGGGCAACTCGTCGCCCGGCAGGTGGTGGTCGGTCACCAGCACTTCCATGCCGAGCGCGCGCGCGGCGTTGACGCCGGCCACGCTGGCAATGCCGTTGTCGACCGTCAGCAGGATGTCAGGGGCACGTTCGGCCGCCAGCCCGACAATCTCCGGCGTCAGGCCGTAGCCGTACTCGAAGCGGTTGGGAACGATGAAATCCACCGTGGCGCCAAAGGCCCGCAGGCCCTTGACCGCCAGGGCGCAGGCAGTGGCGCCGTCGGCATCGTAGTCAGCCACCACCAGCAGGCGCTCGCGCCGGGCGATGGCGTCGGCCAGTCGCCGGGCCATGGCCTCGGCATTGCGGAGCCGGGAAAACGGGATCAGCCGGGCCAGCCCGGCATCCAGCTGGCTGGCGTGTTCGATGCCACGGGCGGCAAACAGGCGCGCCATCAGGGGCGACACGCCGTCGCCGGTCAGGGCGGCAACCACGCCGTCAGGGGCACTGCGGGAAACAATCAGAGTCATGGACAACCATCTGCGGCCACAGGGCCGGACTACAACAAGGTGGACAGCGCGGGCCGGCCGCGCCAGAAACGCCAGTACGCCGAAGGCCGCACGGTGGCGGCAAAGCCGCGGCGTCCCGGCGCCAGCAGGGTCAGCTCTTCGAGACCATCGGCGGTCAGCATCAGCCGCAGCGGGGCAAACCAGTCGGTCTCCAGTGCCTCGAGGTGCTCGCGCCAGCCAAAGGCATCGCGGTATTGCGATGCACCGACCAGACGGTCAAGCTGGACCAGCACCCGCCGGCCGGGCACGTCGCGCATGCCGTCAAAGGCATGCGGCGCCGCCTCCAGCCGGGCACCGGACAGCCGGGCCAGACCGCAGGCAAAAGCATCGTCGGCCAGCACGGTGTCAAAGCGGTGAGCCAGCTTGTTGGGCCAGTCGCCGTCACCCCACGGCCAGACGCTGTTGATCGGCAGCTCACCGGCGCCTTCGCGCTCGGCATTGACTGCCTGCGAAAACAGCAGCATTTGCAGCTCGTTGAGCCAGCGGTGCCACAGCAGGGCGGTTTCGCCACGCGGCAGGTGGGTATCGACATTTTCGCCGATCACGGCTTCCAGCCGGGTGAATTCGGCCCGCCATGGCTGGCGGCCTTCGAGATACCAGCGGTCCGGCACCGGCGCATGAAAGCGCAGGCCGTCTTCGGCAAAAAACCGGTTGAGCGAATCCACCAGCCGGTCGGCCTCCTGCTGCGAGATGCTCATCACCCCGCTGTCGGCCAGCACCAGCGCCTCGCGCTCGGCACGCAGGTAGACCGGGTCGATGCGCAGCCAGTAGCCCTGACGGGTTTCCAGCCCATCGGCCAGCCCGGCCACCCGTGCAACCGGCGTGTAGCCCAGTCCGAACTGCTGGGCCAGAACCTGGTCGGCGTCCTGTTCCAGTGGCGTGCGCGCGGCCCGCGCCAGGAGCCACGACAGCTCGGGCAGGACCAGACCGTCGGTAGCCGCCTCCAGCGTGTCGGCATCCGGCCAGGCCAGGCCCGGCAGCAGGACGGTCAGTTTCAACGCTCGGCTCCCATGTCGGCATGCGGCGCGATGGCGCTGAAGTGGAACACCACGCCCAGCGCGGCCAGAGGCGCATCGGTGCGCTGCCAGCGCAATACGTAACGCGGCACGCCACCGGCGTACTGCGGCGGAACCTGTTCGACTTCAGGCGGCGCCACCGGCGACTTCTTGCCGTCGGGCGCCGGCACGAAGCGGGCCTGCAAGGCCGGCAGGTCGGCGCCGGCCACCACGGCCTGCTCGAACGCCTGGCGCATGTCACGCGCCTCGTCGTAGTGCGGTTTGACATAGGTGAAGTACATCCAGCCCAGTCCGAACAGCAGTACCCAGCCCGATACCATCACGAAGATCCAGACGATCCGGCCCAGAAACAGCAAGAGTTCCCGCATGTTTTTGCGCTCTTCCACCTTGTTTTTCCTCTCTTCCACCTGCCGGATAAGCTCCGGTTAAGCGACTGATTTACTGGCAATAGTGTGACAAATGCGGGTTTCCGCCCCAAGGCGATTTCGCTACAATTGCCGCCGTCTATTGCCTCCATTGCCAGTGTGGCTGCCTTGCCAGGACAGCCACATTTGTCTGTTAAGCCCCGCCGGCACTGCCTTTGCGCTGCCGGCGCACTTCGCAAAAAAATGAATTATCGCAAACTGCTTGACCTCCCGCAAAAAGCCCTTGCCAGCCTGCATGTATCCCATGCCGGATGGTTTGCCCTGGCGGCCCTGTTGCCGCTGACCGGCGCGGCTACCGCTTTTGCCGTTTCCACCGATGCCTCGACCCCCCTGCCCCCGGTGGAAACCCTGACCGAAACACTGGCCCTGCCGGCGTTTACCATCCCGGCACCAAGCGGCGCGCGCTACTGGCGGGCCGACACCATCCAGCGCGGCGACACGCTCTCCAGCGTCATGCAGCGTCAGGGTGTCAGTGTCGGCGAAACCATGCGCTTTCTGGCCAAGGGCAAGATCGGCCGCGAGCTCCTGAGCCTGCCGGCCGGCGCCACCCTGCACATCGAAACCAACGACAGCGGCGAGCTTTTTGCCATCCGCTACCTGCGCGACGACCGCAACGGCGAACAGAACCTCGTCAGCATCCGCAAGAACGGCCAGGGCGACTGGGGCATCAGCGCCGACGCCGTGGAAACCGCCGCCATCGAAACCCCGCGCGCCATCCGCATCAGCGACAGCTTTGCCGCTTCCAGCCGTCGCGCCGGCCTGCCCGGCGACGTGCGTACCCAGTTGCAGGAAATCTTCGGCGACCAGGTGAACCTCAACACGCTCAAGTCCGGCGACAGCGTGGACGTGGTGTACGAGACCCTGTATTTCGACGGGGAAGACATGGGCGCCGGCCGGGTGCTCGGCGCCGAAGTCCGCCGTGGCGACCAGCGCTGGAGCGCCTTTTACTTTGCGCATGACGCTGAATCCGGCAGCTACTACGATGCCGCCGGCAAGGCGCTGAAAAAGGGCTTTGACGCCCGCCCGGTCGACGGGGCCCGCGTCAGCTCCGGCTTCGGCTTCCGCCGCCATCCGATCCTGCGCAGCATCCGCAAGCACGCCGGCATTGATTACGCTGCCAGCAGCGGCACGCCGATCCGCGCCGCCGCCGACGGCAAGGTGCTGGACGTGCGCCGTGACGGTGGCTACGGCAACGTGATCACCCTGCGCCACGCCAACCGCTACGACACCGTGTATGCGCACATGAGCCGTTTCGGCAAGTTCAAGGCCGGCCAGACCGTCAAGGCCGGCGACATCATCGGCTACGTCGGTTCCACCGGCCGTTCCACCGGTCCGCACCTGCACTTCGAACTGCGCGTGGCCGGCACGCCGGTCGATCCGACCGTGCACGCCCTGCCGACGCCGTCGCTGTCGGTGGCGCAGCTGGGCAAGTTCCGCACGCAGAACGTCGCCTTCCAGCGGCAGATGAATGTCGTGGCCAAGCTGCCCGAAGGCAGCGTGCTGGCACGCATCGACTGACCCGGCCAGCGGCTCCCGCTACAATCGCCCCGTCTTGACCCACGGGGCGTTTGCATGTCCAGCGTTATCGAGTCCGCAGCCAGCGGCTATTACATCGGCCTGATGTCCGGCACCAGCATGGATGGTGTGGACGCCGTGCTGGCCGGTTTCTCCGGAGCCACGCCACAGGCACTGGCGCATGCCGCCTGCCCTTACCCGGCGACCTTGCGGACCGCCCTGCTGGCCCTGCAAACACCGGGACACGACGAAATCACCCGCAGCCAGCTGCTGGCACTCGAACTGGCACAGCTGTACGCCGAAGCGGTGGAGGCGGTCCTGCGCAAGGCCGGCCTGGCCGCCGGGCAGATTGCCGCGGTCGGCTGCCACGGCCAGACCGTCCGCCATGCCCCGCATGCCGGCTATACCGTGCAGCTCAATGCGCCGGCGCGGCTGGCCGAGCTGTGCGGCATCGACGTGGTGGCCGATTTCCGCAGCCGCGACATCGCCGCCGGCGGCCAGGGCGCACCATTGGTGCCCGCATTCCATCAGGCGGTGTTTGCCAGCGCCACCGAAGCCCGGGTGGTGCTGAACATCGGCGGCATCGCCAACCTGACGCGCCTTGTACCCGGTCAGCCGGTGTGCGGATTCGACACCGGCCCCGGCAACATGCTGCTGGACGCCTGGTGCCAGCACCACCTGCATCGCCCGTTTGATGAAAACGGTGCCTGGGCGGCGCAAGGACAGCCGTTGCCGGCCCTGCTCGAACGCCTGCTGGCCGAGCCTTACCTGGCCCTGCCGGCACCCAAAAGCACCGGACGCGACCTGTTTTCCCTCGACTGGCTGGCGCAGCATCTCGATGGCAGCGAGCGGCCGGCCGACGTGGCACGCACGCTGACGCTGCTGACAGCCCGCAGTGCCGCCGACGCCATTCTCGCCTGCACGCCTGGCGTGGCCGCCGTGTACGTCTGCGGTGGCGGTGCGTTCAACCCGCTGCTGCTGGCCGATCTGGCCCAGGCACTGGGACCGGCCGTGCGTCTTGCCGGTACCGATGAACTGGGAGTGCCGGCGCAGTGGGTGGAGGGGCTGGCGTTTGCGTGGCTGGCACGCGCCTGCCTGTGCCGCGAGGCCGGCAACCTGCCCGCCGTCACCGGCGCAGCCGGCCTGCGGGTGCTGGGCGCCGTTCATCCCCGTTGATGCGTTTGCCATGCCGATACCACCCAATCCGGGTAAAGTCGCCCCGGCAAACTGATTTACCCGGATTCCCGCTTATATAATCGTCGCATCAAGGCTAACCACGAACACAATGCGCCTGTTCAAACGCAAACCGGTCGTCAAGAATTCGTCCACCCCGCTGCCGCCCCGGCTCGCCAACCTGCTGCAAGAAGCCTGGTGGCTGGTCATGGTGGCCGCGGCGGTATACTTCGTCCTGATCCTGGCCAGCTACTCGCCCGCCGATCCGTCGTGGTCGCACAGCATCGGCGGCCACCCGGCCATCGGCAACTGGGGCGGCACCCTCGGTGCCTACCTGTCAGACATGCTGCTTTACCTGTTCGGCCTGTCGGCCTGGTGGCTGGTGGTGTTCTGCGGTGCGATCGTGCTCTGGGGCTACCGCAACATCCGCCGGGTGTCCCCGGCACTCGACAAGGTCACGGCCATTGCCTCGACCGGCTTTGTCATGATCCTCGTTGCTTCCAGCGGTTTCGAAGCCATCCGCTTTTACAGCCTCGACATCAACCTGCCGCTGGCTCCCGGCGGGCTGCTCGGACGCTTTGTCGGGCTGGGACTACAGCAGTTCATCGGCTTTGCCGGCGCCACCATGCTGTTGCTGCTGGTCTGGGCCATCGGCATTTCCCTGTTTACCGGCCTGTCGTGGCTGGACCTGATGGAAAAGATCGGCACCCGTATCGAAGAAGGGCTGCTGTGGGCCAAGAACAGCTGGGAAGCCCGCGAAGACCGCAAGATCGGCCGCCAGCAGGCACGCGAGCGCGATGCCAGCGTCAAGGAAGAAAAGCGCAAGCAGGATGACAAGCCGCCGGTCCGCATCGAGCCGCCGTTGCTGGAAATCCCGTTGTCACCCAAGGTGGCGAAGCAGGAAGAAAAGCGCCGCGAGCCGCAACAGCACACATTGTTCGAGCCGGCACCCAAACCGGTTGCCTGCGCCAGCAATACGGCCGCCGAAGCCGAGCTGCCGACCCTGTCGCTGCTGACCGCTCCGCCGGCTTCGCAGGAAGGCGTCAGTGCCGACACCATCGAATACACCTCGCGCCTGATCGAGCGCAAGCTGGCCGATTTTGGCGTGGAAGTGAAGGTGATTGCCGCCTATCCGGGGCCGGTGATCACCCGCTACGAAATCGAGCCGGCCGTGGGCGTGAAAGGCGCGCAGATCGTCAACCTGATGAAGGACCTGGCCCGTGCGCTGGGCCTGGTCAGCATCCGGGTGGTGGAAACCATCCCCGGCAAGACCTACATGGGACTGGAGCTGCCCAATGCCAAACGCCAGATCGTGCGCCTGTCGGAAATCATCGGTGCCGACACCTACCAGAATGCGGCCAGCAAGCTGACCGTGGTGCTGGGCAAGGACATTGCCGGCAAGCCGGTGGTGGCGGATCTGGCCAAGATGCCGCATGTACTGGTGGCCGGTACCACCGGTTCGGGCAAGTCGGTGGCGATCAACGCCATGATCCTGTCACTGCTCTACCGTGCCACACCCGAAGAAGTGCGCCTGATCATGGTCGACCCGAAGATGCTGGAAATGTCGGTCTACGAGGACATTCCGCACCTGCTGGCACCGGTGGTGACCGACATGAAACAGGCCGCCAACGCGCTCAACTGGTGCGTGGCGGAAATGGAAAAGCGCTATCGCCAGATGTCCAAGCTCGGCGTGCGCAACCTCGCGGGCTACAACCAGAAAATCCGCGACGCGGCCAAAAAGGGCGAAAAACTGCCCAATCCGTTCAGCCTGACCCCGGATGCTCCCGAGCCGCTCGACACCCTGCCGGTGATCGTGGTGCTGATCGACGAGCTGGCCGACCTGATGATGGTGGCCGGCAAGAAGATCGAAGAGCTGATCGCCCGGCTGGCGCAAAAGGCCCGCGCAGCCGGCATCCACCTGATCCTCGCCACCCAGCGTCCGTCGGTGGACGTGATCACCGGCCTGATCAAGGCCAACATTCCGACCCGCATTGCCTTCCAGGTGTCCAGCAAGGTCGACAGCCGCACCATCCTTGACCAGATGGGTGCGGAAACCCTGCTGGGCCAAGGCGACATGCTCTACCTGCCGCCGGGCTCCGGCTACCCGCTGCGGGCCCACGGCGCCTTTGTCGCCGACGACGAAGTACACCGGGTGGTGGAATACCTCAAGACCACGGGCGAGCCGGACTACGTCGAAGGCATCCTGACCGGCGAAGCCGCCAGCGAAACTGCCCAGAGCGTGGGCGGCGACATTCCCGGCTTTGGCAGCGGAGAAGGCGGCAGCGAGGACAGCGAGAGCGACCCGCTGTACGACCAGGCCGTCGCCATTGTCATCAAGACCCGCAAGGCCAGCATTTCGTCGGTGCAACGCCATCTGCGCATCGGCTACAACCGTGCCGCCCGCCTGATCGAGCAGATGGAAACTGCCGGGCTGGTGTCACCAGCCGAGCACAACGGTAACCGCAGCGTGCTGGCGCCGGCGCAACCCGACTAACCCAGGTAACAACATGCCCCGCTATCGCCCCGAACCTGTCCACCGGCACGGCAGCGCCCCAAAAACTGCCGTCCTGCTGGTCAACCTCGGCACGCCCGCTGCCCCGACCGCTGCCGCGCTCAGGCCGTATCTGACCGAATTCCTGTCTGATCCGCGCGTGATCGAATTGCCACGCTGGCTGTGGTGGCCGATCCTGCACGGCATCATCCTGCGGACCCGGCCCCGTGCCAGCGCCGAAAAATACGCCGCCATCTGGCTGCCGGAAGGCTCACCGCTGGCGGTCTACACCCGCCGGCAGGCCGAAGGCGTGGTCAGCCGGCTGGAACAGCATGCCCTGGCGGGCGAACTGGTGGTCGACTGGGCCATGCGCTATGGCAGTCCCTCGGTGGCCAGCCGGCTGGATGCCCTGCGCGAACAGGGCGTCGACCGCATCGTGCTGCTGCCGATGTATCCGCAGTATTCCGCCGCCACGGTGGCTTCAACCTGGGACGCCGCCGCCGACTGGATGCGCACCCGCCGCAACCCGCCGGAAATGCGTCTGGTCCGGCACTTCCACGCCCATCCGGCCTATGTCCGGGCACTGGCTGCACGCGTGCGCAGCCACTGGCAGGAACACGGCCGCCCGGACCGGCTGCTGATGAGTTTTCACGGCATGCCGGAAGCCACCCTGGCACAGGGAGATCCGTACTTCTGCGAATGCCATGCCACCGCCCGCCTGCTGGCCGAGGAGCTGGAACTGGCTCCGGCCGAGTGGGAAATCGCCTTCCAGTCGCGGTTCGGTCGTGCAGCCTGGCTCAAGCCCTATGCTGCCGGACGGTTTGCTGCCTTGCCTGGAGAAGGCGTGCAGCGGCTGGACGTCATCTGTCCGGGCTTTGTGGCTGACTGTGTCGAGACACTGGAAGAAATCGCCCTGGAAGGCCGGCAGACCTTCATCGGAGCCGGTGGCCGCGAGTTCCACGCCATCGCCTGCCTGAATGACGACCCGGTCTGGCTGGATGCACTGGCCGGATTGGTGGACGAGCAGCTGGCCGGCTGGACCCCGCGCGATGCATCGCCGGACAGCCACCAGCGAGCCTGTCAGATAGCAGCCGGTGCGCCCGCTGCAGCACCGGCGCTGGAGGTCGGCTGAACCACCCGCCGGATGCCGGAGCAGTCACTCCGGTGCCGGCCATCTGCCAGGCAAAACCGCCCGGACAGGTGGCGCCCCTGGAGCAGAGATACCCAAGGGCAGGCTGGTGCCTGCCCTTGGTCTTGCATCCCGGACAAGGGAAACCCTTCAGGTCAGGATTGACGCCCCGCAGCATCCTGCCGGGCCTGTCACCCTATCCGCTCCACGACATGCCCGGTTGCCAGTGTGCCATGACGGATCTTGCCGCTGCTGCGGCCAGAGCCTGTCAGCACAGGCAGCAGTCATCCCGTTCCCGTGTCCGCGACACGCGGGGGGGAGCCGGAATGTGGACAGGGCAGCAGGGAACATGCCCGATGGGTTGCGCAGCACACACCAGCGTGGCCATCGCACCCAGCCTTGGCCGTATCGTGGCCGGTTCGTCATCGTCCATCGGCAAGGCATCCAGTTCGAGCAGCGCAGCCAGCAAACCACGGGCATTGGCATGCGTGGCTGCATCAAGACCGCTTTCGTTGCTCCAGTCCGACATTTCATTCTCCTCGGTCAAAGGTCAGGAAAGCGCTAACCTAGCAAGCGCTCAAGAAAACGAACAATACGTAGTTTTACCTGTTCTTACGTCAAAAACAGCCATTTAGCATACTGAACAGGCTTTCAATTGCCCGTCCTTGCGTGATTTTGCCGCTGGTCGGACCATTTGCCGTTGGTCGCCTGTCATCCTGGCATGCTGACAGGTGTCGCATTTGTGTGCCTGTCCCAGCCCTTGGTCAGCGCACCGACAGAATGTCGGTTGCAGCAGGAAACGCGTAAGGTGGCCGGCGTATAATCCGCTGGTTTTCGAACCACGGACCGTCACGGATCATGAGCCAACCGCGCATCCATTACCGCAGCGATTACCGCCCCTCCCCTTTCCTGATCAACGCTGTTGATCTGGTTTTCGACCTGCGCGATGACGATGTGCGGGTGGAGTCGCGGCTGATGGTCTGTCGCAATCCGGCAGCCGACCCCGGCCAGCCCTTGGTGCTCGACGGCAGTTCCGAGCTGCTGTCGGTGGCACTGGATGGCGAACCGCTGCCGGTGACGGCCTACGCCCTGGATGACGAAACCCTGACCATCCGTGACGTACCCGACAGTTTCACGCTGGAAGTGGTGACCCGTGTCGATCCGTACGCCAACACTTCGCTGATGGGGCTGTACGCCAGCCGGGGCAACCTGTTTACCCAGTGCGAACCGGAAGGTTTCCGCAAGATCACCTATTACCTTGACCGTCCGGACGTGATGGCCAAGTTCTCCACCACCATCGTGGCCGACCGCCAGCGCTTTCCGGTGTTGCTCTCCAACGGCAACCGTGTCGGCGAAGGACAGACTGACCGCCGCCGCCACTGGGTCAAGTGGGTCGACCCCTATCGCAAGCCGTCCTACCTGTTTGCCCTGGTAGCGGCCAAGCTGACCTGCCTGAGCGACAGCTTCACCACCCGTAGCGGGCGCCAGGTGGCACTGGAAATCTGGGTCGAGCCGCAGGACATCGACAAGTCGCAGCACGCCATGACATCGCTCAAGAAGGCCATGGCATGGGATGAAACCCGCTTCGGGCTGGAGTACGACCTCGACACCTTCATGGTGGTGGCTGTCAGCGACTTCAACATGGGCGCGATGGAGAACAAGGGCCTCAACATCTTCAACACCAGATACGTGCTGGCCAGCCGCGCCACGGCCACCGATGCCGATTTCGACGCCATCGAATCGGTCATCGGCCACGAATACTTCCACAACTGGACCGGCAACCGCGTCACCTGCCGCGACTGGTTCCAGCTCAGCCTCAAGGAAGGGCTGACGGTGTTCCGGGACCAGGAATTCTCTGCCGACATGGGCAGCCGCGCGGTCAAGCGCATCGAGGACGTCAAGGCCCTGCGCGCCATGCAGTTCCCCGAAGACGCCGGCCCGATGGCGCATCCGATACGGCCCGAGTCGTATATCGAGATGAACAATTTCTACACCATGACGGTGTATGAAAAAGGCGCCGAAGTCGTCCGCATGTACCACACCTTGCTGGGCGAGGAAGGCTTCCAGAAAGGCATGCGCCTGTACGTCAAGCGCCATGATGGCCAGGCTGCCACCTGTGACGATTTCCGGGCAGCCATGGCCGATGCCAACGGCGTCGACCTGACCCGGTTCGGCCGCTGGTACACCCAGGCCGGCACGCCGCATCTGGCAGTCAGCGCCCAGTATTCCGAGCTTGGCCAGACCCTGACGCTGACCGTCCGGCAGACCACGCCGCCGACTCCCGGCCAGCCTGACAAGCAGCCGCTGCACATCCCGCTGGCCATCGGCCTGCTGGCACCGGACGGTCGCGAGCTGCCACTGACACTGGCGCACGACAACGAGCCGGGTCCGACCCGCCGGGTGCTGTCACTCACGGAAGCCGAGCAGCATTTCACCTTCGTCGGCATCGAAGCCCGGCCAGTGCCCTCCCTGCTGCGCGGTTTTTCCGCACCGGTGCGTCTTGACTATCCCTACACGGATGCCGAACTGGCGTTCCTGCTGGCAAACGACCCGGACGATTTTGCCCGCTGGGAAGCCGGCCAGACGCTGGCCGGCCGTGTGCTGCGTACGCTGTACGCCGCCGATGCTGCCGGGGAAGCACTTGAGGTACCGGACGAATTCATCGCTGCCTGGTCTGCGGTACTGGGGGATCACTCGCTGGACCCGGCCTTTGTCGCCCTGGCGCTGACCCTGCCCGGCGAAACCGAATTGCTGGAAACGCTGGAAGAAGTCGATCCGGTCCGCCTCGTGCGGGTTCGGGAACTCGTGCGGCGCGAGCTGGGCCGCCGCCTGCGTTCGGACTGGCTGGCCGTGTACGAAGCCTGCTCCCGGACGGAGTTCAGCCATCAGGACAAGGGCTGGCGCGCGTTGAAGCAGCTCAGTCTTGCCTGTCTGGTTGCGGCCGGTGAAGCTACCGCTGTCGCACTGGCCCGCCAGCAAGTAGCCGGCGCGGACAACATGACCGACCAGATCGGCGCCCTGGTAGCCCTGCGGGACCTGGCTGCGCCAGAGCGCGAAGCGGCCTTCTCGGAATTCGGCCTGCGCTGGCAGGATGACGCGCTGGTGATGGACAAGTGGTTTGCCCTGCAAGCGGCCGCCAGCCGGGAAGACACGCTGGAGGTGGTACAGGGGCTGATGCAGCACCCGGCCTTTGCCTTGTCCAACCCCAACAAGGTGCGGGCCCTGCTGGGCAGCTTCGGACGCAATCTGGCGGTTTTCCACCGTGCCGACGGTGCCGGTTATGCCTTGATGGCCGATCAGGTTCTGGCCGTGGATGCCATCAATCCGCAAGTGGCGGCCCGGCTGGTGACGGCATTCAACCGCTGGCGCAAGGTTGATCCCGCCCGGCGGGAGCTGATGCAGGCGGCCTTGCAGCGCATTGCCGCCGCGCCGGACCTGTCGAAGGACGTATACGAAATCGTGTCAAAAAGCCTGGCGCTGGATGACTGATCGTTCCGGCATGCGCGCCATGGAAAAGGCCCGGGAATCCCGGGCCTTTGCAGTCGTGCCGGTACGGCCGGAAGGCTTATTCGGCCGGGCGTTCGAACACCTGCATCAGGGTCAGCATTTCCGGCAGGTTGGAGAGCTTGATCTTGCCCTGCATGAAGGCCATTTCCGGGCGGACTTCGTTGCGTTCAATGGCGAGATAATCGCTGCCGGTGGCTTCAACCAGGCATTTGGCTTCGCCGACCAGCCCGGTGGATACCGTGCACTGGCCGTTTTCAATCACTACGGTCCACTCACCGCCGGGTTCACCCGACAGCTTGAAATGAAAACAGCTCGACAGGCCAGCGGCACGATCGGCTTTCAGGCGGGCCGGCATCCCGGCAAACAGTTCTTCGAGGGTCGCGGGCAAGGCCATGGACATCTCCAGGGAGTCAGTATCAAACGAGTGTTTGATACTAGCGAGTTAATGCGGCCCTAGCAAGCCATCGGCATATGTCGCGTCTGCCGCTTGGCCTGCATGTCCAACAGCAGGACAATACCGCGCACAAACACGAGCCCCACACAAAACCAATGATTCATCACGGGATTACACAATGACATTCAAGGCGAACGACTCGCTGACCGAGCAAATCGCCCGCTTTCTGGGCAAACGCATCATCCTGGGAGAAATGACCGCCGGAGAGCGCATCCAGGAACTGCGCATTGCGGCCGAACTCGACGTCAGCCGCGGTTCGGTCCGCGAGGCCCTGCTGATTCTGGAGCGTCGGCACCTAGTCACGATCTATCCGCGCCGGGGGGCCGTGGTATCGGCCCTGGATGCCGATGCCGCCGATGAGTTCTTCGAACTCTGGTTTGCACTGGTCGAGCAGGTACTGGTGGCCTTCTGCCACAGCTGGCACAGCGAGGAACTGGCCCCGTTCTTCGACATCGGCACCCGTCTGGCACAGGCCCAGCAGCAAGAAGACCTGCCGGCTTACTACGACAGCGCCATCGAGCTACTGGAAAAGCTCTACCCGCTGGGACGCAACCGCTACCTGCAGCAAACGCTGGACGATCTGCTGCCCCTGACCCAGCGCTGCTTCTATGCCGTCCTCCACAGCGGGAAAACCCAGATGGCCAAGACCAGCGAGCTGGTCGAGGCCACGCTGCAGGCCATTACGGCCCGGGACGAAAACCGGGTGCGCTCGGCAATTGCCGACTTTGCATCGACCTACCGGCGCATCCTGCGCGAGGCACTCAGTTAATTTCGTTTTACCGGCTATCCTTTAGCCATGGTGTTTGATGGCCCTGACCGTTGTGCTTGATTAATGGACAATATCCTTTCGCAGTTTGCCCTGTTCCAGAACTGGTCGCCGACCGACCTTGATGAACTGTTGCGCCAGGGAGAACTGGTTACTTTCGAACCGGACGAACTGGTGTGCGAACAGAATACCGTACACAGTGACGTATTTTTCCTGATCCAGGGACTGATGAATGCCACCATGCAGACCGGAGAAGGCACACGGCCGTTTGCCTTTGGCTACATCAAGGCCGGCAGCTGCATCGGACTGCCTGCCCTTGCAGGCCAGACCTTGCTGAATGCCACGGTACATGCCGTCTATCCTTCGCAGTGCTGGAAAATCTCCACGGACCTGCTGGAGGCCGCCATGGACCGGCATCCCCAGGCCTGGAAAACCTGCGCCCAGCAGATCGCCCTCGGAGTAGCCCACCTGCTGGACTACATCGAAATGCTGGCGCAGCCGGACGGCTATACCAAGCTGCGCCGGTTGCTGGAAAAAATGGACGAGATGGCCCGCGAATGTCCGGCCTTTCCGCCGGCCCCCATTACCCAGCGCGATCTCGGAGAGCGCATCGGCCTGTCACGTGAGATGGTCAACCGCATGATGCGGGCACTGCGGCAGGGGGGATACATAGAGGTGGATGAGTTCGGCCGCATCCGGGTGACCAAACCCCTTCCCAGGCGCTTCTAGCCCGGACAAAAAACCCCGCCTTCAACCACAGCGGGGTTTTCTACAGATGCATGACTAGCGCCGGCGCCGGCCAGTCGCCGCGGGACGCGCCAGATAGACCGTGACTTCCTCGCGATCATGGTAGAGCTGCTTGACCTGCAAGGTGTACGCCAGACCTGCCGCCAGCATGCGTGCGTCAATGCGCTCCAGCGCATCCGACAGCGCCTCGGCACGCTTCTTCATCGGCAGCTTCAGGTTGAACACGGCCTGCCGCGCCGAACCCTCGGCCAGCCAGTCAGCCATGAGTTCGGCCACACGCCCCGGACGTTCCACCATGTCGCAAACCAGCCAGTCGACCGGATGGGGCGGGCGAAAGCGAAAACCGTCCTGCCGCAGATGCTTGACCAACGGATGACCGTCACACGATCCCTTCATCGGCCCGTTGTCCACGGCATAGACCTTGATGCCGCGCCGCAGCAGCTGCCATGTCCAGCCACCCGGTGCCGCACCCAAGTCCACGGCCGTCATGCCGGGCTTGAGCTTGTCCTGCTGGCCCTGCTCACCCAGGAACACCTCGAACGCTTCGGCAAGCTTGAGCGTGGAGCGGCTGGGCGCATCGGTAGGCATGCGCAGGCGCAGGATTCCCAGTGGCCACGGCGCTCCCCACTGCGGTTCGCTGACCGATACCAGTACCCGGGATTTTGACGGAAAAAACAGTTGCAGCCGGGTGGAGGCATCCTGGCCCAGCCTGCCGGCAGCGGCCAGCTTCTCTTCCAGAAGCGGCTGGAACTTGCGGGCAAAGCCTGACATGGCCTTGCCGTCATTGGTATCCGGCCACTCCAGCCAGACCGAGGTAAAGGTCATGGCCTTCTGGCCCACGACGTCCAGGATGGGAGTCAGACGATCCCGGTCTCCCAGCGGAATGTCCGCGATGACCCGCGACAGGGTGCGTGAAAAGGCCAGGTCACGCCAGCCAAACGGGGTCAGTGGCGCATCGGACTGCAAAAGCACGAAGCCTTCGCCGGTTTCGACAGGTTTGAGCTCCAGACCGCGACGCTCCAGCGCCACGGTCCGGGCCTCTTGCTGTGCATCGCGCTCGAAGCCAGGCCGGGTTTGCAGAAGAAAAACGACAGACATGAAAAAGCCTCATTCAACAATGAGGCTTTGTATGGGCAAACCGGAAAGCTGTCAATCGTCAGGGCAGCAGCTGGACCCAGAGATCGCTCTGTTTGCCGGCAACGGCGCTGGAGTAGCAGTCACTGTCGACGGTATAAAGGTTTCCGTTATTGACCCCAGCCTGCACCGTACCCGTGCCGGGCACGCCATCGTCCATCAGCCTGTCCAGCTGGCAGACATATTTGGCATCCGTGTTGGCACCGTCCAGATCCAGCATCAGCTTGCCATTGACGGCATAAACACCCCACGTTGCGCCCAACGGGCTTTTCAGTTCTTGCGGCGACAAAATGCCTGAGCCGGTCAGGTCAGCCCGAAACTGCGTGGTGTTGTAATTGGCCGGATTATCGCCAGCCAAACGGGCGTTACCATTCAGGCCCAGTCCGGGATAAAACCCGTTGCGCTCATAATAAATATTGAACGCTGTCTGGATTTTCATGATCTGCGTTTGCAGGCTCTTGGTCTTGGCACTGTCGATCAGGTCCTTGCCCTTGAACCCCATCCCGATGATCAGGCCAATCACTACCAGCACGATGGACAGTTCGATCAAGGTAAAGCCCGACTGGTTTTTCATGACACGCCCCCCATTTGAAAATGACAAATGATTATCCATCATTCCATGGGCCGGACATGAAAAAAGCCACCCGGAGGTGGCTTGCTGTGGCTGGCGGACAACGTCCACCGGCATCTTTACAAGGATGCCGGGATCAGGCCATGCCCTTTTCCTTCAGCAGCGCCAGCATGGTAGTGCCGATTTCAGCCGGGCTGCGGGTGTAGCGGATGCCAGCCTTTTCAAAGGCAGCAAACTTTTCTTCGGCCGTACCCTTGCCACCGGAAATGATGGCACCGGCGTGGCCCATGCGCTTGCCTTTCGGCGCAGTTACGCCAGCGATGTAGCCCACGATCGGCTTGGTGACGTAGGACTTGGCAAACTCGGCTGCTTCTTCTTCGGCAGTACCACCGATTTCACCGATCATCACGATGGCGTCGGTGTCCGGATCGTCCTGGAACAGCTTCAGGGCATCAATGTGGCTGGTGCCCGGGATCGGGTCGCCGCCAATGCCGATGCAGGTGGACTGGCCCAGACCCAGCACGGTGGTCTGCGCCACGGCTTCGTAGGTCAGGGTACCGGAACGCGACACGATGCCGATGCGGCCCGGCTTGTGGATGTGTCCCGGCATGATGCCGATCTTGCACTCGCCCGGGGTGATGATGCCGGGGCAGTTCGGGCCGATCAGGCGGGCACCGGACTCCTCGACATAACGCTTCACCTTCAGCATGTCGAGGGTCGGCACGCCTTCGGTAATGGTGACGATCAGCTTCACGCCGGCATCGACGGCTTCGATGACCGAATCCAGCACGAACGGTGCCGGCACGTAGATCACCGAGGCGTCGGCGCGGGTTTCGCGCACGGCATCCTTCATGGTATTGAACACCGGCAGGCCGAGGTGTTCGCTGCCACCCTTGCCCGGGGTCACGCCACCGACAACCTTGGTGCCGTAGGCCAGTGCCTGTTCAGAGTGGAAAGTGCCGTTCTTGCCGGTAAAGCCCTGCACCAGCACACGGGTGTCTTTGTTGACCAAAACGCTCATGGTTGACTCCTGTATTCGGTACGTGGATCAGGCGCCAACAGCGGCGACGATCTTTTCGGCGGCATCGTTCAGGCCCTGGGCCGAAGTCAGCTTGAGGCCGGATTCTTCCAGCAGCCTGGCACCCAGTTCGGCATTGTTGCCTTCCAGACGCACCACCACCGGCACGGTGACATTCACTTCCTTGACGGCAGCAATGATGGCCTCGGCGATCATGTCGCAGCGCACGATGCCGCCGAAGATGTTGATCAGCACGCCCTTGACCGACGGGTCAGCCAGGATCAGCTTGAACGCTTCAACCACGCGCTCCTTGGTGGCACCACCGCCTACGTCAAGGAAGTTGGCCGGTTGACCACCCTTGAGCTTGATGATGTCCATGGTGGCCATCGCCAGACCGGCACCGTTCACCATGCAGCCGATGTTGCCTTCCAGCGCCACGTAGTTGAGGTCGAATTCGGAAGCCTTCAGCTCGCGCTCGTTTTCCTGCGACTTGTCACGCAGGGCAGCCACGGCCGGCAGGCGGTAGAGGGCATTGGAGTCGATGCCGACCTTGGCATCCACGCAGGCCAGTGCACCGTTGGCACGTACGGCCAGCGGGTTGATTTCGAAGAGGGCGAAATCGTTTTCGACGAAGGCGCGATAAGCGCCAGTCATCAGCTTGACGAATTCGTTGACCTGCTTGTCCTTGAGGCCCAGCGCGAAAGCGACTTCACGGGCCTGGAACGGCAGCAGGCCGACCAGCGGATCGACGGTTACCTTGAGGATTTTTTCCGGCGTGTTGTGCGCCACTTCCTCGATTTCCACACCGCCTTCGGTCGAAGCCATGAAAGTCACGCGGCGGGTGGAGCGGTCCACGACAGCACCGAGGTACAGTTCGCGTTCGACCGGGTACATGTCCTCGCACACCAGGACGCTGTTGACCGGCTGGCCGTTGGCATCGGTCTGGTAGGTCACCAGGTTCTTGCCGATCAGGGTCGCGGCGACATCAGCGGCTTCTTCGCGGCTCTTGACAACTTTGACGCCACCGGCCTTGCCACGGCCGCCGGCATGCACCTGGGCCTTGACAACAGCAAACTTGCCGCCGAGCTGGTCGAATGCCGCTGCTGCCTCGTCGGCGTTGGAGGCCAGAATGCCCTGTTGCACCGGCAGGCCGTATTTGGCCAGCAGCTCCTTGGCTTGGTATTCGTGCAGGTTCATGGTTTCTCTCTCTTTTTGGGAGGGGGTGGTGCGGAATCTGCCGGCCAGGAACAGCCTTGGATTCCGCTATCGGTATTGTCTTGGTCAGGTCAGCCGTGCAGGGCGCGCTTGTCAGCCGCCAGACAGGCTTCGTGCAGCACTTCGGACAGCGACGGATGCGCATGCACGATGCGGGCAATGTCTTCGCTCGATGCGGCAAACTCCATCGCCACCACGGCTTCGGCAATCAGCTCGGACGCAAACGGGCCGATGATGTGCACCCCGAGAATGCGGTCGGTTTTGGCGCAGGCCAGCACCTTGACGGTTCCTTGGGCCATGCCCAGTCCCAGCGCCCGGCCGTTGGCGGCAAAACCCGACGTGCCTTTCTTGTACTCGATGCCTTCGGCCTTGAGCTGCTCTTCGGTCTTGCCGACCCAGGCGATTTCCGGACTGGTGTAGATCACCCACGGGATCATGCCGAAGTCGATATGCGGCTTTTGTCCGGCAATGCGCTCGGCCACGGCCACGCCTTCTTCGCTGGCCTTGTGCGCCAGCATCGGGCCACGCACCACGTCACCGATGGCCCAGACGTTCGGCAGGTTGGCATGGCAGTTGTCGTCCACCACCACAAAACCACGCTCGTCAACTTGCAGTCCGACGTTTTCGGCACCCAGACCGTCGGTGTTCGGCACGCGGCCGATCGACACGATCAGGCGGTCGAATTCGGCCACTTTCTGCTCGCCGCCGACCTCATAGGCCACCGACACGCTGTCGTCAGCCACCTTGATGTCACCGATCTTCACACCCAGCTGGATGTCCAGCCCGGTCTGCTTGGTCAGGTACTTGAATGCCTCTTTGGCGATCTGCTGGTCGGCAGCAGCCAGGAAGGCCGGCATGGCCTCCAGCACGGTGACCTCGGCTCCCAGCCGCTTCCACACACTGCCCATTTCCAGACCGATGACGCCGGAACCAATGACGCCCAGACGCTGCGGTACACCGGTCATGGCCAGCGCGCCGGCGTTGTCGAGCACCACGCGGTTGTCAATGGCGACACCCGGCAGCGGACGCGGACGGGAACCGGTGGCGATGATGACGTGGGTGGCTTCCAGCGTATCGACCACGGCACCGTTGTCGGTCACTTCAATGACCCATTTTTCGTTCTGGCGCGCCTTGAGCGTTGCCAGGCCGTGGATGTTGGCCACCTTGTTTTTCTTGAACAGGAAGGCGATGCCGGCGGCGTTCTTGCCGATGATGCCTTCCTTGCGCTTGAGCATCGTGCCTACATCCATGCTGGCACCATTCACGCTGATGCCGTGGGCAGCAAAGTCATGCTGCACGGCATGGAGGTTTTCACTCGACTGCAACAGCGCCTTGGACGGAATGCAGCCGACGTTCAGGCATGTGCCCCCGAGGCTCGGCTGGCCTTCGGGGTTTTTGAAACTGTCCACGCAAGCGGTATTGAAACCCAGCTGGGCAGCACGAATGGCAGCTACATAACCGCCGGGACCGCCACCGATCACGACGACGTCGAATTGTTGACTCATGGTTTCCCCTTGAGTAACGGTCACACCCGCATGGACAGCGCAACCAGCATTACCCCGAATCCGGCGAACAGCAGGGCAACGACGATGGCGCCAAAATTGACGAACCAGTCACTCTTGCGGCCGCGCTTCCAGCCAATGACGCGCAGGGCGATGATGACGATGCCGGCCAGGACAAAGGCCAGACCGTAGAGCAGGTTTTCGTTCATGTGCGGGGCTTTCCGTAGGCAGGCGGGACGACAGTGCGCCCCGCCTCTAAAAAGCTCGCAGTTTACAGGTCCAGCAGCAGGCGTGCCGGGTCTTCGATGGCTTCCTTGATTGCCACCAGGCTCAGTACGGCTTCACGGCCGTCGATGATGCGGTGGTCGTAGGACTGGGCCAGATACATCATCGGACGCACCACCACCTGGCCGTTTTCGACCACGGCACGTTCCTTGGTGGCATGCATGCCGAGGATGGCCGACTGCGGCGGGTTGATGATCGGGGTCGACATCATCGAGCCGAAAGTACCGCCGTTGGAAATGGTGTAGGTGCCGCCGGTGAGCTCTTCCATGCCGAGCTTGCCTTCCTGGGCGCGCTTGCCGAAGTCGGCAATCTGGCGCTCGATCTCGGCCAGCGACAGCTGGTCGGCATTGCGGATGATCGGCACAACCAGACCACGCGGGCTGCCCACGGCCACACCGATGTCAAAGTAACCGTGGTAGACGATGTCATTGCCGTCCACCGAGGCATTCACCACCGGGTACTTCTTCAAGGCATGCACCACGGCCTTGACGAAGAAGCCCATGAAGCCGAGCTTGACGCCGTGGGCCTTCTCGAAGCGGTCCTTGTACTGGTTGCGCAGTTCCATCACCGGCTTCATGTTGACTTCGTTGAAGGTGGTGAGGATGGCATTCTGGGCCTGGCTTTGCAGCAGGCGTTCGGCCACGCGCTGACGCAGGCGGCTCATCGGTACGCGCTGTTCCGGACGCTCCCCCAGCAGCGACGACACATCCACCGGGCCCGGCATGGCAGCCGGACGGGCCGGTGCCGGGGCAGCAGCCTTGGGCTGGCTGGCAGCCTTGAGGATGTCTTCCTTCAGGATGCGGCCGTCACGACCGGAACCGGCTACCGAACCGGCATCCACGCCGGTTTCGGCTGCCAGCTTCCTGGCGGCAGGCATCACGGCAGCGGCAGACTGGGCTGCCACAGCCACTTCGGCCACCGGCTGGGCAGCAGCCGGAGCACTGGCACCGGCCACGGCAGCCGTATCGATAAGGGCAATCAGCTGGCCGCTGACCACGGTGGCACCATCCTGTTCCACCAGTTCGACCAGCACGCCGGCCTGCGGAGCCGGCAGCTCCAGCACCACCTTGTCGGTTTCCAGGTCAATCAGGTTTTCGTCACGGCTCACGGATTCGCCGGGTTTCTTGTGCCAGTTCACCAGCGTCGCTTCGGACACCGATTCCGGCAGTTGCGGGACTTTGACTTCGATCAGCATAGTGTGGACTCCATTGCGCGGGCGGGGCCCCGCCTCGTTGTTCTGCATCCTGCCCGCGCCTTGCACGGGCAGGTGTCTCCCCATCAGATGAACTGGTTAACCAAGGGTCATGGCTTCTTCGAGGAAAGCCTTGAGCTGGGCGACATGCTTGCTCATGTAACCGACTGCCGGCGAGGCCGACGACGGACGGCCGGCAAACAGCAGCGTCTGCTTCGGTGCCAGCTGGCGCTCGAGGCGGTGACGGATCTGGTACCACGCGCCCTGGTTCTTCGGCTCTTCCTGCACCCACATCAGCTCGCGGGCATTGGTGTACTGCGCCAGTTCGGCGGCCAGCTGCTCGGTCGGGAACGGATACAGCTGCTCGACACGCACGATGGCGATGTCCTGGATGTCACGTTCGCGACGGGCATTGAGGAGATCGTAATACACCTGACCGGCACACAGAACGACGCGCTTGACCTTTTTGGCATCCAGCGCCTCGATTTCACCAATGACCGGCTTGAAACCGCCCGAGGTGAAGTCGGCCAGCGGGCTCATCGATTCCTTGTAGCGCAGCAGGCGCTTGCTCATCGGGATGATCAGCGGTTTGCGGTACGGACGCAGCATCTGGCGGCGCAGCACATGGAACATCTGCGCGGCCGTCGACGGCATCACGACCTGGACGTTGTGTTCGGCACACAGTTGCAGGTAACGCTCGACCCGGGCCGAGGAGTGCTCCGGTCCCTGGCCGTCGTAGCCGTGCGGCAGGATCATGGTCAGGCCGCACAGGCGACCCCACTTGGTTTCACCCGAGACGATGAACTGGTCGATGGCAACCTGGGCACCGTTGGCGAAGTCACCGAACTGGGCTTCCCAGATGGTGAGTTCCTTCGGCGACGAGCAGGCATAGCCGTATTCGTAGGCCAGCACGGCTTCCTCGTTCAGGATCGAGTCGATCACGAGGAATTCGGCCTGGTTGTCCGACAGGTTGCGCAGCGGCACGTAGGCACCGGCATCCCAGCGTTCGCGGTTCTGGTCATGCAATACCGAGTGGCGATGGCTGAAGGTGCCACGACCGGAGTCTTCACCGGAAAGGCGCACGCCGTAGCCGGATTCGACCAGCGAGGCATAGGCCAGCGTTTCGGCCATGCCCCAGTCGACAGCCTGGTTGCCGGCCGCCATTTCGCGGCGGGCCGCCAGGAGCTTCGATACCGTCGGGTGCAGCTTGAAGCCTTCGGGCACCGTGGTCAGCTTGTCGGCCAGACGCTGGAGGTCGGCCGTCGGCAGCGTGGTATCGGTCGGATGCGCCCAGTGGGTGCCGATGTACGGGGTCCAGTCGAGCTTGAATTCGCGGGTGTAGTTGGACAGCACGGTCTGCTCGACATGCTCGCCCTTGTCGAGGGCGGCGCGATAGGCCGAAATCAGGCTGTCGGCTTCGCTGGCATCAATGCTGCCTTCCTGCACCAGACGTTCGACGTAGCGGGCGCGCACGCCGGGATGCTGGACAATCTTCTTGTACATCATCGGCTGCGTCAGCATCGGATCGTCGCCTTCGTTGTGCCCCAGCTTGCGGAAGCACACCATGTCGACCACGACGTCTTTCTTGAACTGCATGCGGAATTCCAGTGCCGCCTGCATGACAAAGCACACGGCCTCCGGATCGTCACCGTTGACGTGGAAAATCGGCGCATCGACCATCTTGGCGATGTCGGTGGCGTACATGCTCGAGCGCATGTCGCGGGTGTCCGAGGTGGTAAAGCCGATCTGGTTGTTGACCACGAAGTGGAGGGTACCGCCGGTGCCGTAGCCACGGGTGCCAGACAGGTTGAAGGTGCCCTGGTTGACGCCCAAGCCGCCGAAGGCGGCATCGCCGTGGATCAGCACCGGCACCACTTCTCGGCGCTCGGTGTCGCGGCGGCGCTGCTGGCGCGCACGCACCGAGCCTTCCACCACCGGATTGACGATTTCAAGGTGCGACGGGTTGAACGCCAGCGACACGTGCATCGGACCGTTCTGGGTCGGAATGTCGCTGGAGTAACCCATGTGGTACTTCACGTCGCCGGACGGCAGCTCGACGGCCGGACGGCCTTCGAATTCGGAGAACAGGTCGCGCGGCAGCTTGCCCAGGGTGTTGACCAGTACGTTGAGGCGGCCGCGGTGGGCCATGCCGACGATCAGTTCCTTGACGCCGAAGCCGGTGGCGTTCTGGATCAGGTGATCCAGCGCGGCAATCATCGATTCGCCGCCTTCCAGCGAGAAACGCTTCTGGCCGACGTATTTGGTATGCAGGTAGCGTTCCAGCGTTTCGGCAGCAGTGACCTGCTTGAGGATGCTGCGTTTTTTCGCTGCGTCATAACACGGGGTCGAACGGCTGCCTTCGAAATAGTTCTGCACCCAGCGCTTTTGCTTGCTGTCGATGATGTGCATGTACTCAAGGCCGATGTTGCCGCAGTAGGTCTGCTTGAGCGTGCCGAGGATTTCGGACAGGGAGCCGGAAGCCAGACCGACGAAGGAACCGGTATTGAAGACCTGGGCCATGTCGGTATCGGTCAGGCCATGATAGGCCGGGTCCAGTTCGGGTACCGGCTGGGTATCCATGCGCTTGAGCGGGTCCAGCGTGGCCCAGCGGCTGCCAAGCACGCGATAGGCGCTGATCAGCTTGAGCACGGCCACCTGCTTCTGCATGGCTTCCCAGGTAGCTTCGGACGGCTTGTTGACGAACACGCGCGGCGTCTTGGCCAGCTGGATGAACGATTCCTGGATCGGCTGGTGCGGCACGTCGCGGGTGGCACCGCCGGTCTGTTGCAGTTTGTCGAAATATTCGCGCCACTCGGCAGAAACCGTCGCCGGATCGTCGAGGTATTGCTCGTACAGCTCTTCGATGAACGGCGCATTTCCGCCGAACAGATAGGAATGGCTGATAGCAGCTTGCATCATGATGTAGCAACCCTTCTTGGTGTTGTCTGTGTGCGGCTAAGTGTTGAGGACTGGACTCCTGCCCGGCAGGACTGCCCACACCACAGCACTCTTGGCGGTGCTTGCCGGAAAAACCCGGCGGACTGCCGCCGGGTTTCACAAAGCGCCGGATCAGGTCCGGTCGCTGATCTGCACGTAGTCGCGGCGCGGCGATCCGGTGTAAAGCTGGCGCGGGCGACCGATCTTCATGGCCGGATCGGAGATCATTTCGGCCCAGTGGCTGATCCAGCCCACGGTGCGCGACAGGGCGAAGATCGGCGTGAACATCGACACCGGGATGCCGATGGCCGACAGCACGATGCCGGAATAGAAGTCGACGTTCGGGTACAGCTTGCGCTCGATGAAGTACGGGTCTTCCAGGGCGATCTTTTCCAGCGCCATGGCCAGCTTGAACTTCGGATCGTTGTGCAGGCCCAGTTCGTTCAGCACTTCGTCGCAGGTCTGCTTCATGATCGCAGCACGCGGGTCCATGTTCTTGTAGACACGGTGGCCGAAGCCCATCAGCTTGTGGGTCTTGTCCTTGACGCCCTGCATGAAGGCCGGCACGTTTTCAACCGAACCGATTTCGTCGAGCATTTTCAGCACGGCTTCGTTGGCGCCGCCGTGCGACGGGCCCCACAGGCAGGCGATGCCGGCGGCGATGCAGGCAAACGGGTTGGCACCGGAGGAACCGGCCAGACGCACGGTCGAGGTCGAAGCGTTCTGCTCGTGGTCGGCGTGCAGGATGAAGATGCGGTCCAGCGCACGGGCCAGCACCGGGTTGACCTTGTACTCTTCGCACGGGGTCGAGAACATCATGTGCAGGAAGTTCTCGGCATAGGTCAGACCGTTTTTCGGGTAGCTGAACGGCAGGCCCTTGTTGTAGCGGTAAGCCTGGGCTGCAATGTTGGCGATCTTGGCGATCAGGCGGTGTGCCGACACTTCGCGGTGGTGCGGATCGGTGATGTCGAGCGAATCGTGATAGAAGGCCGACAGGGCGCCCACGACACCGACCATCACTGCCATCGGGTGCGCGTCACGGCGGAAACCCTTGAAGATGGTGAACATCTGGTCGTTGATCATGTTGTGACGCAGGATCTTGCGGTCGAATTCACGCTTTTGCTCGGCTGTCGGCAGTTCGCCGTTCAGGAGCAGGTAGCAGGATTCCAGATAGTCGGAATGCTCGGCCAGCTGTTCGATCGGATAGCCGCGATAGTAGAGCTTGCCTTCGTCGCCATCGATGAAGGTGATCCTGGATTCGCAGCTGGCAGTCGCCAGGAAACCCGGGTCAAAGGTGAACATGCCGGTCTTGGCAAACGGGCGGATGTCGACCACGTCCGGGCCGAGGGTGCCGGACATCACCGGCAGCTCGACACTCTGGCTGTCGCTGATACTCAGGGTTACTTTGCGGTTGTTTTCCATAGTACTCATCCCTCTGTATGAACTTTATTGTCACCGGTACGCCAGCCCTGTCGTACCGGCTCTCCTTTTACACTGCGCGCAGCATGTCGACGAGCGGCTGCAGGGCCGGATCGTCGACATCACGCTTGCCGTTGACGATTTCGAGAAACTCGGTGTCGATCAGTTCAAGAAGCCGGACATAGGCATCCATCTCCTCGTCACCCAGCGTATCGAAATGCCGGTCCAGGAACCGGGTCAGGACCAGGTCCATCTCCAGCAGGCCCCGGCGCGAATGCCAGCGGATGCGCTGACGTGCGGCCCGATCGTAACGGCTGTCCATCATCAGATCGCCCGGATGGCCATCATGCCCTTGATGCTGTCGATCGCCTTGGCCGGATTCAGGCCCTTCGGACAGACGTCGGTGCAGTTCATGATGGTGTGGCAACGGAACAGGCGATACGGATCGTTGAGGTTGTCCAGACGCTCGCTGGTGGCTTCGTCACGACTGTCGATGATGAAGCGGTAGGCAGCCAGCAGGCCGGCCGGACCGACATACTTGTCCGGATTCCACCAGAACGACGGGCAGGAAGTCGAGCAGCAGGCGCACAGGATGCACTCGTACAGGCCGTCAAGCTTTTCACGGTCTTCCGGCGACTGGTAACGCTCACGGTCAGGTGCTGGCGTGTCGTTGATCAGGTACGGCTTGATCGAGTGGTACTGCTTGAAGAACTGGGTCATGTCCACGATCAGGTCGCGGATGACCGGCAGGCCCGGCAACGGACGCAGGGTGATCGGCTGCTTGAGGCTGCGCAGGTCGGTGATGCATGCCAGACCGTTGCGGCCGTTGATGTTCATCGCGTCGGAGCCGCAGATGCCTTCACGGCAGGAGCGGCGGAACGACAGGCTGTCGTCGACGGCCTTGAGCTTGACCAGTGCATCCAGCAGTTTCACGTCGGTCGAATCGACTTCGACTTCGATGTCCTGCATGTACGGCTTGTCGTCTTTTTCCGGGTTGTAGCGGTAGAGCGAGAAACGCATTTTTTCCATGACTCGTCTCCTTAGTAAACGCGTTTCTGCGGCTTGATGTAGTCAACGGACAAGGGCTGGGTATGCACAGCCTTGTAGGTGAGCTGGCGACCTTCACGGTGGAACAGGGTATGTTTCATCCAGTGTTCGTCGTCGCGGTCCGGGTAATCATCACGGGCATGGGCACCGCGCGATTCCTTGCGGGCTTCGGCCGAGATCAGGGTTGCCAGGGCCACTTCGATCAGGTTGTCGAGTTCCAGCGCTTCGGTACGGGCAGTGTTCCAGGTCTTGGACTTGTCCTTGATCTGGGTACGCTTGGCTTTTTCTGCCACGTCCTGGATCTGCTTGACGCCTTCGGCCAGCACGTCCTGGGTACGGAACACGCCGGCGTGGCGCTGCACTACCTGCTGCATTTCGCGACGGACATCATCGACCTCGACACCACCGGTCTGGGTTTCGATGCGGTTGACGCGGGCCAGGGAATAGTCGGCGGCGTTGGCCGGCAGCGGCTTGAGCTCCGGACGTTCGTTCTTGATGAACTCGATCATGCTCACGCCGGCCGACTTGCCGAATACCACGAGGTCAAGCAGCGAGTTGGTGCCGAGGCGGTTGGCACCGTGCACCGAGGCACAGGCACATTCGCCGGCTGCATAGAAACCGTTGACGCGGGCCTCATCGTTGCCGTCCTTCGGTGCCACGACTTCGCCCTTGTAGTTGGTCGGAATGCCGCCCATCTGGTAGTGGCAGGTCGGCACGACCGGAATCGGTTCCTTGACCGGGTCGACGCCGGCGAACTTGATGGCGATTTCGCGGATGCCGGGCAGGCGCTTGTTGATGACCTCCGGCCCGAGATGATGCAGGTCAAGGAGCACGTGATCCTTGTTCTTGCCACAGCCACGGCCTTCGTAGATTTCCACGGCCATGGCACGAGACACCACGTCACGCGACGCCAGATCCTTGGCGTTCGGGGCATAGCGCTCCATGAAGCGCTCGCCGTTGCAGTTGAGCAGGATGCCGCCCTCACCACGCACGCCTTCGGTGATCAGCACGCCGGCACCGGCCACGCCGGTCGGGTGGAACTGCCAGAATTCCATGTCCTCCAGCGGGATGCCGGCACGGGCCGTCATGCCCAGGCCGTCGCCGGTATTGATGAAGGCATTGGTCGAAGCGGCAAAGATGCGGCCGGCACCACCGGTGGCAAACAGCACGGCCTTGGCGTGGAACACGACGATGTCGCCGGTTTCCATTTCCAGCGCCGTCACGCCGACCACGTCACCGTCTTCGTCACGGATCAGGTCCAGTGCCATCCATTCGACAAAGAACTGGGTCTTGGCACGGACGTTGCGCTGGTACAGGGTATGCAGCATGGCGTGACCGGTACGGTCAGCCACGGCACAGGCACGTTGCACCGGCGTCTTGCCGAAGTCGGCCATGTGGCCACCAAACGGACGCTGGTAAATCTTGCCGTCTTCCAGACGGTCAAACGGCATGCCGAAGTGTTCAAGCTCGATCACGGCTTCGGGCGCCTTGCGGCACATGAATTCGATGGCGTCCTGATCACCCAGCCAGTCCGACCCCTTCACGGTGTCGTACATGTGCCAGTCCCAGCGGTCTTCCTGCACGTTGCCAAGGCTGGCAGAAATGCCCCCCTGGGCGGCAACGGTGTGCGAACGGGTCGGGAACACCTTGGACAGGACGGCAGTCTTCAGACCGGCCTCGGAGAGTTGCAGCGCGGCACGCAGGCCCGCACCACCGGCGCCTACGATTACGGCGTCAAAACGACGGACAGGTACGGACATTACTTGATACCCCACACGACGACGAACGAGTAAACCAGACAGCCCACCAGCCACACGGCCGTCAGCGCATGCAAGGCAAGGCGCAGGCCGTCGGGCTTGATGTAATCCATCCACAGGTCACGGATGCCCACCCACAGGTGCCAGACAACGGCAATGAACGTGATCTGCGTGATGACCTGGACCCAGGTCAGGGAAAAGAGGGCTTGCCAGCCTTCATAACTGGACGGCATGGCCAGCAGCATCAGCACTATCAGCACGGTGTAGACCAGCATGACGGCAGCGGTCATGCGCTGGACGATCCAGTCCTTGACGCCATAGCCGGCGCCGACAACGATTCGCTTGTTGCTCACCACAGTATCCCTCCGATGACAACGGTCAGGGCGATGCTGACCACGAGCACGGCCTTGGCCGAAGCACGGGCGGCTTCGAGCGACTGGCCCTTGTGCATATCAAACATGAGGAAGCGGATGCCTGCACAGAAGTGGTGCAGGAAAGCCCACAAGAGACCCAGCAGGATCAACTTCATGAGCGGGAAAGCCACCACGGCGCGATACGCCTCGAAATCCGCCTCGGAACTCAAAGACCCCTGAAGGAGGTAAATGAGCAAAGGCAGGGCAAGGAACAGGGCAACACCACTGATCCGGTGCAAAATCGACACCTTGGCCATAATGGGCAGGGAGATTTTGCCAAGATCAAGGTGCTTGGGTCGTTTCTTCTGCATTAGGAGCTTCCTTGTGAAACAAGACACCTTCGACACAAAACCAACGGACAATCCGTTTTTGGCTGCAACGCATCCCACAAACCTCATGGGTCAGTCGGACGATTCGAACCCATCGCGGCGATAAACCGGCAATCGGCAACTCAATAGTCTATCAAAATCGACATATGCATAGGACATCGGAAAGATAAAGCTTTTCTATTGCCCTTATCGCTTAAGGTCAAACTGCCAGGCCCAATGCCGGCTGCGCACCAGACGCTGCCGCCACTCGACCACTTCACCATCGACGGTCACACCCAGACGCACGACCGACAACAGCTCCTCATCCGGTTCCACACCCAGCAAGACCGCCTCTTCACGCCCGCAGCGCACCGCGCGGAACTGCCAGCCCGTCGCACGGACACGGACGGCATACTGCCGTTCCAGCAACACGTACACCCCGCCGCCGGCCAGCCGCACCCGGCGGGCATCCAGCTCGGCAAACCGCTCGACCGGCAACAACACGTCGTCCAGTGCAACCGCCTCGCCACGCACGCGCCACAACAGCCGCAGGTGATGCAACGGCATGCCGCGGCGCCCCCCCAGGGCCTGCGCCACATCATCCGGCGCCGTCATCCGGCTGACCGCAAGCAGCTCGGGTCTGGGCACATCCGGCAACTCGGCAAACTGGCCGGGACTCACCAGATGCGCCCGCCCCCATTCGCTTTCACCCGGTGCCACAAACGTGCCACGCCCCTGCTGCCGGTACAGCCAGCCCAGGGCAGTCAGCTCGCTGACCGCCTTGCGGACCGTTCCCTGACTCACGCCAAACTCGTCTGCCAGGTCCCACTCCGACGGCAAAACCGCATCCGTCGGCCATTCACCCGAGGCGATGCGCGCGATCAGCTTGCTTTTGATCTGCTCGTAAAGCGGCAGGTAATGGGGTTTTTTCGAGGACATTGGCAAGCGTTATACCGCCCCCGGCCCGATCCGTCCATGCATGTCTTATATAAGATATAAAAATTATTTTTCATCCGGCAAAGCAGCAGAGCCGGCCAGTGCAAAAGCATAAATGACCGTGATACACTGCCCGGCGCACACATTTGCTGCATCGCAAACCCGGCACATGCCTCGACCGGGTTGCAGCGGGATTCCCCGCCCCTCTAACAAAGGAGAGCCTCATCCATGAACGCCCCCGTACGTGTCGCCGTGACCGGTGCTGCCGGCCAGATCGGTTACAGCCTGTTGTTCCGCATTGCCTCGGGTGAAATGCTGGGCCAGAACCAGCCGGTCATCCTGCAACTCCTCGATCTGCCGCAGGCCCAGAACGCCGTCAAGGGCGTGATGATGGAACTGGAAGACTGCGCGTTCCCGCTGCTGGCGGGCATGGTGGCAACAGACGACCCGAACGTGGCCTTCAAGGATGCCGACATCTGCCTGCTGGTGGGTGCCCGTCCGCGCAGCAAGGGCATGGAGCGCGCCGACCTGCTGGAAGCCAATGGCGCCATCTTCACCGTCCAGGGCAAGGCCATCGCCGAAAACGCCAAGGAAGACGTCAAGGTACTGGTCGTGGGCAACCCGGCCAACACCAACGCCTACATCGCCCGCAAGGCAGCTGAAAAGGTCGGTCGCACCAACCCGGCCAACTACACCGCCATGCTGCGCCTTGACCACAACCGCGCCCTGTCCCAGCTCGCTGCCAAGACCGGCAAGGCTGTCGCGTCCATCGAAAACATGGCCGTGTGGGGCAACCACAGCCCGACCATGTACGCCGATTATCGCTTCGCCACCGTCAACGGCGAATCGGTCAAGTCCATGATCAATGACGAAGCCTGGAACCGCGACGTGTTCCTGCCTACCGTCGGCAAGCGCGGCGCTGCCATCATCGAAGCCCGCGGCCTGTCGTCCGCCGCTTCGGCTGCCAATGCCGCCATCGACCACATCCGTGACTGGGTGCTGGGTACCAACGGCAAGTGGGTGACCATGGGCATTCCGTCCGACGGCTCCTACGGCATCCCGGAAGGCGTGACCTACGGCTTCCCGGTAACCTGCAAGGACGGCAAGTACGAAATCGTCCAGGGTCTCGAAATCGACGAATTCAGCCGCGCCTGCATGAACAAGACGCTGGCCGAACTCGAAGAAGAGCGCCAGGGCGTCGCCCACCTGCTTGGCTGATTGCCTGTCATGTCTTTGCGCGCCGCCAATCGCGGCGCGCTTTGTTTTGACCCGTCCTTGCCTATATATAGGCATACGCTTATATTTGGCGTTTTCCGCAAACAGGCAGCCTTGGGTATACTCGCCCGTTTGCCGACCCAGACGTTCACACCTTCACCATGCTCGAAGCCGAAGTTCTCAACCAGATCGACAACCAGCTCGCCGACCTTGGCAGCCGCACCGCGGACATCCGTCAATACCTCGACTATGACGGCAAGAAGGATCGTCTGGAGGAAGTCAGCCGCCTGGTCGAAGACCCGACCATCTGGGAAGATCCCAAGCGCGCCCAGGAACTCGGCCGCGAAAAAAAGGCGCTGGAAGACGTCGTGCTGGTCATCGACAGCATCCTCTCCACCCTCGCCGACAGTCGTGAACTGTTCGACATGGGACGTGCCGAAGAGGACGACGATACCGTTCTGGCCGTCCGGGACGACCTTGCCGGTGTCGAAACCCGGCTCGAAATGCTGGAATTCCGCCGCATGTTCTCCAACCCGATGGACCCGAACAGCTGCTTCGTCGACATCCAGTCCGGAGCAGGCGGTACCGAAGCCCAGGACTGGGCCTCGATGCTGGAGCGCATGTACCTGCGCTACTGCGAACGCAAGAATTTCAAGGTCGAAGTCATCGAAGAATCCGAAGGTGAAGTCGCCGGCATCAAAAGCGCCACCCTCAAGGTCGAAGGCGAATACGCCTATGGCTTCCTGCGCACCGAAACCGGCGTGCACCGGCTCGTGCGCAACAGCCCGTTCGACAGCAACAACCGCCGCCAGACCTCGTTTGCCAGCGTGTTCGTCTACCCGGAAGTGGACGACAGCATCGAAATCGACATCAACCCGGCCGACCTGCGCATCGACACCTACCGTGCAAGCGGTGCCGGTGGCCAGCACATCAACAAGACCGACTCGGCCGTGCGCATCACCCACTTGCCGACCAACATCGTCGTGCAGTGCCAGAACGACCGCTCGCAGCACAAGAACCGTGCCGAAGCCATGTCCATGCTGAAAGCCCGCCTCTTCGAACTCGAGCTGCGCAAGCGCAACGAGGAAAAGCAGGCACTGGAAGACACCAAGACCGACGTGGGCTGGGGCCACCAGATCCGCTCCTATGTATTCGACCAGTCCCGCGTCAAGGACCTGCGCACACTGGTCGAAGTCGGCAACGTCAAGGGTGTCATGGATGGCGACCTCGACGGCTTCATCGAAGCCAGCCTTAAACAGGGCGTCTGACGGCGCCCCCGCACAGAATCACAATGTGGGCCGCGCTGACGCCAGACGTCGCGCGGCCGATTTTTTATACACCGGGTCAATGTCGTTCCCGGTCAGCCAGGAGAGAAACCCACCATGTCCGAACAAGACATCACGAGCCAGCCCGCGCAGGATGAAAACCAGATCATGGCCGAGCGTCGCCAGAAGCTCACCGAGATCCGGACCAGCAAAGGCATCGCCTTCCCCAACGATTTCCGCCGCCAGCACTTGGCTGCCCCGCTGCACGCACAGTACGATGCCACCGACAAGGAAGCGCTCGAAGCCCAGCCGGTCGAAGTCGTCGTCGCCGGCCGCATGATGCTCAAGCGTGTGATGGGCAAGGCCAGCTTTGCCACGGTGCAGGACAGCTCGGGCCGCATCCAGTTCTACATCAGCCGCGACAAGGTGGGTGAAGATGTCTACGCGGACTTCAAGACCTGGGACATGGGTGACATTCTCGGCGCCAAAGGCACCCTGATGAAGACCAAGACCGGCGAACTGTCGGTCGAAGTGAGCGAGCTGCGCCTGCTCTCCAAGTCGCTGCGCCCGCTGCCTGACAAATTCCACGGTCTGGCTGACCAGGAACAGAAATACCGCCAGCGTTACGTTGACCTGATCATCAACCAGGACAGCCGTGACACCTTCATCAAGCGCTCGAAAATCGTACAGACCGTACGCGAAGTCATGGTGGGCGAAGACTACCTCGAAGTCGAAACCCCGATGATGCACCCGATCCCGGGTGGCGCTGCTGCCAAACCGTTCGTCACCCACCACAATGCCCTCGACATGCCGCTCTACCTGCGCATCGCACCGGAGCTGTACCTCAAGCGGCTGGTCGTGGGCGGACTGGAGCGCGTGTTCGAAATCAACCGCAACTTCCGCAACGAGGGGATGAGCACCCGCCACAACCCCGAGTTCACCATGATCGAGTTTTACGAGGCCTACTGCGGCTACGAGCGCATGATGGAGATGACCGAAAAGATCATCCGTCGCTGCGCTGAAGCAGCCTGCGGCACCACCAAGGTGACCTACAACGGCAAGGAAGTCGATCTGGGCAAGCCGTTTGATCGCTTTACCATCGTCGGTGCCATCAAGCACTACAACCCGCAATACACCGACGAACAGCTGGCCGACGAAGCCTGGCTCAAGAGCGAAATCAAGGCGCTGGGCGGCAAGCTGCCCCCGGCTCCGGGCATCGGCAGCCTGCAACTGGCCCTCTTTGAAGAATGCGCCGAAGGCAAGCTGTGGAATCCGACCTTCATCATCGACTACCCGGTTGAAGTCTCGCCGCTGGCACGCGGCTCGGATGCCGATCCGTCAATCACCGAGCGCTTCGAGCTCTTCATCGTCGGCCGCGAACATGCCAACGGCTATTCGGAGCTTAACGATCCGGAAGACCAGGCTGCCCGCTTCCGCTCGCAAGTCGAGCAAAAGGATGCCGGCGACGATGAGGCCATGCACTACGACGCCGACTATATCCGTGCCATGGAATACGGTCTGCCCCCGACCGGCGGCTGCGGCATCGGTATTGACCGTCTGGTCATGCTGCTGACCGATGCCCCGTCGATCCGCGATGTCATCCTGTTCCCGCACATGAGGCCTGAATAATGATGCGCAGGAATAACCCCGCACATCAATAGCCTGTAATCACTTTCAAAAACCCCCGATTTTTATCGGGGATTTTTTATATTCTTCTCTAGCATTGAAAGCACTGCTTGATCGGCACATAAAATCTGCAACACAAAAATAAACAGGAAAATATTAATTTAAAGTACAGCGATCATGCAGCAGAAATCCACAGCAGGCAGTCAAGCAAACTCATCAAAATTCCAATCAACTAAAAATAGTCACATGCAAATTCAAAAAAATATCAACACAACCAAGCAAAACATTACAAAAATACTAAACACATAAAACATCATGTTTCTACCATGCAAATAAAGCCCAACCATCAACATATACAACAACTACACCAATTAAATTAATAACACCCTCTAAAAAACACACAAAAAATTGCATACAATCCCTTCAGGATCAGATAATTACACCAAAACCAAGCAATTAAATTAATGATAATGTTTTGATTATTACGTTGC